>NZ_JBHYUG010000033.1:78118-83427 GCF_042749375.1 Streptomyces sp. NPDC059477
GGAGGAAACCGGCGTTCTGCTGTCTTCACGGTGCGGACCGTGGGGGCTGGTCGCGCCCACGCGGCGGAGCCGCATATCGATGCGGCCCCGCGCCCCTCAAAGGGCGTTGCCGCTCACGGCGATGGAAATGGCTAGGGGATCTCCTGCCACGCCGCCAGAGCCAGGCCCGGTTCATCCTTCTGGCGGGCCACCCTCAGCACGCCCTCCGGGGTCACGCTCGCCGCGACCACTCGGCCCTGTGCGTCCTCCGCGAGGGAGATGCGGCTGCCGGGCGGGAGTCGGGGGCCGGACTCGGTCCACCACAGGCCCGCGGACTCCTGTTCCGTCGGGTAGGCGGCGAAGGCGATGCGGCCGGAGGCGGCGTGCTGGGCCAGGACGGTGCAGTCGTGGCCCTCAAGGACACAGCGCAGGGTGGCGACCGGGCCGGGGCCCGCCGCCGGGAGCAGGGCGATGGGGTCGGTGCCCGGACGCCAGGCGTAAAGGGTGCCTTTCGGGTCGGTGTAGTAGAGGGTCGTGTTCTCCTTCGACGTGGGCAGGGCGGAGAGGGAGCCCGGTTCGACCGGGACGCGCAGGGGTTCCCCGGCGACCGGGCGGGCGCCCGCCTCCTCCTGGTGCCAGCGCAGGATGCCGTCGGGGTTGCTGGCGTACACCTCGACCAGGCCGGACTCGGCGGTGACGGCGGCGAGTTCCTCGTGCACCTTGGAGCCGCGCAGGTCGTGCCAGGCGTTCCAGCCGCCGCGGGACTTCTGGTTGACGGTCATCACGCCGAGACCCCGGTTGCGGACGAAGACGTACGCCCGCCCCGCCTCGTCGACGGCCACGGCGGGGCCGCCGGTGCGCGCGCCCTGTTTGTTGGGGTGGCCGAAGGGATGCCAGTCCAGGGGGGCGAGCAGCGGGCGGAAGTGGGTGGAGTGGACCAGGCCGTGCTCATCGCCCCGGGTCGGGCGCCAGGCCACCAGATGGGAGTAGCCGTCGGCGCCCTGGGCGAGGGCGAAGCCGCCGTGCAGGCGCTGTTCACCGCCGACCCGGCGGGGCGGGCCCCAGGGGCCACCGGGGACGCTCTCGGCGCGGCACCGGACGGCGTCGGCCGAGGGGAGGTAGACGCCGAGCCTGCCGTCGCGGCCACGTATGAGCCAGTCGCCGTTCACTGTACGGACCATTGACACGGCCCCACTTTAATCGGGTGCCGGAGCGTCCCCCGCGCGGGTCCGTGCGACCCTGACCCCATGAGTGACGCCCTGCTGGTGATCGTGGACGGCGCGAACGTGGTCGGGTCGGTGCCCGACGGCGGGTGGAAGGACCGGCGCGGCGCGGCCGAGCGACTCCGCGACCGGCTGGCGGCGGACGGGCTGCCGGGGCGGGCCGGGCCGGTGGAGATCGTGCTGGTGGTGGAGGGCGCGGCGCGCGGGGTGGATTCGGTGGCCGGGGTGCGGGTGGAGGACGCGCCGGGCAGCGGGGACGACCACATGGTGGACCTGGTGACCCGCGCGGCGGACCGCCCGACCCTGGTGGTGACGGCCGACCGCGAACTGCGCCGCCGGGTGACGGAACTGGGCGCGGAGGTCACGGGCCCGCGGGCGGTACGGCGATAGGGGCCATGGTCGTAAGAGGCCGAACCCTTCGTTCGCGTTTCGCGAGCCGTGGCTGGACTGTTGGGCATGGCGGCGGGACAGGTCGAGGCGGACTTCGCCGTCGGTGCGCGGAGCCGTGCCGGACGTCAACGCGTACGGGCGTAAAGGACCGCCCCGTCCACGCGCTCGACCTCCTCGTAGTGGGCGGTGAGCAGGCGGTGCAGGGTGGGGATGTGGTCGGGGGCGTAGGGCAGGCCCCGGGAGTCGTCGACGATCAGGGCGGGGGCGTGGGCGGTGAGTTCGGTGCGGAAGACGGGGAGGGTGCCGGGGACGGCGTAGCGCTCGCCGACCTGGGGGCCGTCCCGGCCGCCGCTGTAGTTGGTGAGCAGGCCCGCGGTGAGGTAGCGGCTGGCGGGGGCGCGGTCGGCGAGCCAGTAGGTCTCCGGGTGCATGCCCCAGATCAGGACCCTCTCGCCGGGGTCGGTGTGGCGGGCGGTGGCGGCGGCGAGGCGCTGGGCGTGGGCGAGTTCGGGGCGCGGGGCGAACAGGCCCCAGGTGAGGAAGAGGGCGCAGCAGCAGGCGGAGATGAGCAAGGTGCGGGTGGTGCGCTCGCGGGGTGCGTGCTGGAGCGCGGCGGTGGCCAGCAGGGCCAGCGGGGGCAGGAGTTGCAGATAGTAGTGGCCGAAGAAGTGGAAACCGGCGCAGACCGCGGCGCCGGAGGCGGCGAGCCACAGCCACAGCTCACCGCCGAGCCGGGACGGGCGCGCCGCCTTCCGGGCGAGCAGCGGCAGCAGTCCCGCGCAGGCCGCCGCCAGGATCGCCGCGTTGCCCAGGCCGCGCAGCAGGACATGGAGTTCGGAGCCGGTGAGGGAGGCGTAGGCGCCGGATCCGGTGACCGTCCAGAACAGGAATCCGGCCGGGTCGGTGAGCAGCGCGGCGGCGAGGACGGGCAGCACGGCCCCGGCGGCGAGCCCGAGGAGGCTCCGGCGGTCGGCGTCCCGTCCCGAGCGCTGGGAGTTCCGGGTCTTCGGTGCCACCGCCCTGGCGGCCGGCCCGGGCAACCGACATCGGTCGGCGGTGGCGGCCGACCCGGGCAACGGCCGGCGGTCGGTGCCGACGGCGAGGCCGAGGAGGCGCCTGCGATCGGCCCCGGCGGCAGGCCCGGCCAACCGCCGCCCATCTGCGCGGGCGGCGAGCCCGGCCAGCCGCCGCCGTTCGGCACCGGCAGCCACCCCGAGCAACCGCCCTCGGTCGGCTCCGGCGGCAAGTCCAGCCGACCGCCCCCCGTCGGCCCCCACGGCGAGCCCGACCAGCCGCCGCCCGTCGGGACCGGCAGCCGCCCCGACCGACCCCCCTCGGTCGGCGCCGGCGCCGCGATGGCCGCGGTACCAGAGCCACAGCACCGGCAGCAGCACCGCTCCCCCGGTCTGCTTGACGAGGAAGGCGGCGGCGACGGCGAGACCGGCGGTGGTCCAGTGGCGGCGGTCGGCGCACCACAGGGCGGCGGCCGTGCAGGGCAGCATGAAGACCTCGAAACCGGCCGCCTGCGCGTCCTCGGGGTTCACTCCGATCGACACCAGCAGATACAGGATCCCGGCGGTGGCCCCGGCCCGGTCGCCCCAGCGGCGGCGGGCGAGCGACGCCAGCAGGACGGCGGTGAGCAACTGGGCGAGGACGGCCAGCGCCCGGACGACGGTGAGGGAGTCGGAGCCGTCCAGCGCGAACGCCGCCTGGTAGAGGAGGGGCACGAGGGGCGGCTTGCGGTCGACAACCGTCTCGTACAGCGTGCCGCCGTGGGCCAGTATGCGGGCCTGTACGGCGAGATAGCCCTCGTCGGGGCTCCACAGCGGGTGCAGGAACGACGGGACACGGGTGACGCAGGCCAGCAGGGTGAGCAGCGGCAGCAGCCGGGTCCAGTAGCCCGCCCGCGCGGTGGACTCGGCGGGTGACAGGGGACGGGGGATCACGGAGGCGGCGCGCACGCTCCGTACGCTATCCGGCCCCGCACGCCCCGGCGGAGCGGGACATACGGGGCCGGACGGCATCGAAAAGATCGGGGAGCCTTACTCCACGTCACCACCGGAGGCCGGGACGGCATCCTGCTCGCCGCGTGCCAGGCGGCTGTGGGTGCGGCCGTAGAGGAAGTAGACCAGGGCGCCGAGGATCATCCAGCCGGCGAACCGCAGCCAGGTCTCGGCGGGCAGGTTCAGCATCAGCCACAGCGACGCGCACACCGACAGGATCGGCAGCACCGGCACCCACGGGGTGCGGAAGGCGCGGGGCAGGTCGGGGCGGGTGCGGCGCAGCACGACCACACCGATCGCGACGACCACGAAGGCGAACAGGGTGCCGATGTTGACCAGTTCGGCCAGCTCGCTGAGCGGGGTGAACCCGGCGACGATCGCGATGATCACCCCGAGCAGGATGGTCGGCCGGTACGGGGTCCGGAAGCGGGGGTGGACGTAGGAGAAGAACCTCGGCAGCAGTCCGTCGCGGCTCATCGCGAAGAACACCCGGGTCTGGCCGAGCAGCAGGATCATGCAGACGGTGGTCAGGCCGATGGCGGCGCCGAAGCTGATCAGGCCCGCGTACCAGGGGTGTCCGGTGGCCTTGAAGGCGTCGGCGAGCGGGGCGGTGACGGACAGTTCGCTGTAGTGCTGCATGCCGGTCACCACGATCGACACGGCGACGTACAGGATCGTGCAGATGATCAGCGAGCCGAGAATGCCGCGGGGCATGTCGCGCTGCGGGTTACGGGTCTCCTCGGCGGCGGTGGCGACGACGTCGAAGCCGATGAACGCGAAGAACACGACGGACGCGGCGGTGAAGATGCCCATCACCCCGAAGTTGGCGGGCGCCCAGCCCACCAGCAGCTGGATCAGCGGCGCCTGGAGGTCGCCGCCCGCCGGCACCGGCTGGGACTCGGGGATGAACGGGTCGTAGTTGCTGCTGGTGATGAAGAACGACCCGGCGATGATCACGATGAGCACGACCGCCACCTTGATGGCGACGACGATGGAGGTGATCCGCGCGGACAGCTTCATGCCGAGCACCAGGATGCCGGTGAGCACCAGGACGAGCGCGGCGGCGAGGATGTCGAAGCCGAAGCCCACGGCCCCGTCCCGGCTGCCGAGCACCGCGGGCAGCTCCCAGCCCGCGTTGCCGAGCAGCGAGGCGACATAGCCGGACCAGCCGACCGCCACCACCGCCGTGCCCAGCGCGAACTCCAGCACCAGGTCCCAGCCGATGATCCAGGCGGGCAGTTCTCCGAGCGAGGCGTACGAGAAGGTGTAGGCGGAGCCGGCCACCGGGACCGTGGAGGCGAACTCGGCGTAGCAGAGCGCGGCGAGCGCGCACACGACGCCGGCCACCACGAACGCCAGGGCCACCGCGGGTCCCGCGTTGTTCTTGGCGACCGTGCCGGTGAGGACGAAGATGCCGGTGCCGATGATCACACCGACGCCGAAGACCGTCAGATCCAGCGCGGACAGGGATTTCCTGAGCGCGTGCTCGGGCTCCTCGGTGTCGAGGATGGACTGCTCGACCTTCTTCGTCCGGAAGAGGGTGCTGCTCACGGGGGTACCTCCACGCTTGTCGTCCCCGACATGATCGAGAGGGGGTGGCCCGCGCATGCCCCGGCACGGCCGCCGTCACGCGAACGGGCCGGGGGGGGGGGGGGGCCCGGCGGGGGGGGGGGGGGGGCGGGGGGGGTGGGGGGGGGGCGGGGGGGGGGGCGCG
>NZ_JBHYUG010000034.1:0-28670 GCF_042749375.1 Streptomyces sp. NPDC059477
CGGGGGGGGTGGTCACGGGCGGGGGGGGCGCCGGCGGGGGGGGGGGGGGGCGGGGGCCGTGCCGTGGGGGGGGGCTGGTGGGGGGGTGCTGGCCCCCCCCCGCGGGGGCCCCCCGGGCACCACCCCCCCGGGGGGGGCCGGCCCTGGCGCCGGCCCCGCCCCCCGCGGGAAGCCTTCGCCTCCCGGTCCGGGAGGCCACCGCTTCGGGTGTGGGTGGATCACTGCATGACGGCGATGGCCAGCGCACGGCGGGCACGCATCGAGGCGCGCTCGGCCCGGCGCTGCATACGGCGGGCAGCCACCAGGCTGATCGCCCGGCGCTCCTGCTCCGCGTCACGCAGGCGGTCGTGCATATGCGCACGAGCCAGCGCTTCTGGGATGAGTTGCATCTCTCGGGTCCTGTTCTGGCGCGAGTCGTTCGCGCCGGTGGTGGTGACGTCTTCGGTCGCCGAGCCGGTGGGCTCGTTGGCGGACGGCTTCATCGGGGCCTGCTTCTGGGGGTCGAGCGTGAGGGGGCGGTCGATCGTTCCTGCGGTGTTCATGCTGTGACCGGGTTCTTGCGCGGGCGGCCACGAGGCCGCTTCCGGGCGACGACGACACCCTGGACGAACAGCTCTCCGCCCCAGACGCCCCAGGGCTCACGCCGCTCCTTGGCGCCGGCGAGGCAGGCCTCCATCAGCGGACAGGTGCGGCACAGGGACTTGGCGTACTCGACGTCCGCCGGGGACTCCGCGAAGAAGACCTCCGGGTCGTAGGAACGGCAGGGGACGGGTACGCCGAGGTTCTCGATGGCGTCGTCGAGCGCGGTGAGCGCCGTGAGCGGGGTCAAGGTGGAATCCTCCGTGAGGCCGGGCGGCGAGATCGTTTCGGAAGGCGGTACGGACGTGGCGTGCGCTTCGAGTTGCACGGTTCGTCTTCCTCGTCTGGTCGGTCCGGCCCTGTTGGGCCGGTGGTCGGCTGGTGCCGGGTTCTTTTCTTGTCCCGAGGCCCCTTCGGTCTGTTCTCCCCGTTCAGGGAAAACAGAAGGGCCGCGGATCCCGGTTGGGGTTCCGCGGCCCTGGAAGGTGCCGGCCTGATCGCCGATCAGGCTGGATCGCTCCAGGGTTCTGGCCCACGGAAGGCCCACATCTGGTGGTGCTGCGTCGTCAGCTTCCGGAATCCGGCACCGGTTGCCGTAAAGGCATAGGCCTGCGCCTTAGCCGTTACTGCCGCTTCCAGTGCCTTGGTCGGTCGCTCATTGCGCTCCCGGACGGGGAGGCCCGCCAGAGACACGGAGGACGCCGGGCGTGCGGCAGGAATGCCGGACACACCGGTGCCCAGGTCCGAAGCGCCGAGCATGCACAGGGAGACGGCCGAGCGATCGGTCATTTTGACCGCGCTGCTGAAGCTGCTGGTGTTGATGGTGATCACTGGGCTCGCCTCCTCTCGGCGTATCGGGGGGTTGGGATGAACCAACCCGGTCGGATATGCAAGTAGAACACGGAATCAGTGCCTCCGAGAAGGCCGCTGTTCCGTGTGTAAGAACCTATGGGGATTGACGGGGCTTTCGCAAACTATTTTTGCGACGAGTTCGCATCGGCCGTGCCGTTCGCCGCCACGGGGTCACGGCCTGCGCAGATGGCCAGCACATCGGCCCCGTAGCGGCGGAACTTGCGCATCCCCACGCCCGGGATCCGGGCCAGCTCCCGCTCGTCCTCGGGTCCGGCCTCGGCGATCGCGATCATCGTCTTGTCCGTGAGGACGCAGAACGCGGGCTGGCCGCTGCGGCCCGCCACGTCCGCCCGCCATGCCCGCAGTCGCTCGTAGAGCCCCTCGTCCATGTCGGACGGGCAGTCCTCGCAGCGCATCAGTTTCATCTCGCCGGCCTCGGTGAGGGTGCGTCCGCAGACCCGGCAGCGGGCGGGGGTGCGCTGGGTGCGTCTCGGGGCGGCCTCGGCGAGACCGGGGACCCCGCGCTCGACCCCGCCCGGACCGGCCGCCGCCGCGCGGGGCGCGCCCGCCGAGGAGCCGGGGCGCAGTCCGTCGAGGAAGCGGCTGACGCGGCGGGACGGCCGGTTCCCCGGTGAGCGGGCGAGGGCCCAGGAGACATGGAGCCGCTCGCGGGCGCGGGTGACACCGACATAGAGGAGGCGGCGCTCCTCCTCGATCTGCTCGTCGGTTCTGGCGTAGGTGATCGGCATCATGCCCTCGGCGACGCCCACCAGGAAGACGACGTCCCACTCCAGGCCCTTGGCGGAGTGCAGCGAGGCGAGGGTGACGCCCTGCACGGTCGGGGCGTGCTGGGCGCCGGCCCGTTCGTCCAGTTCGGCCACCAGGTCGCCGAGGGTGGCGTCGGCTCGGGCGGCGGTGAAGTCCCGCGCGAGGTGCACCAGCGCGGCCAGCGACTCCCAGCGCTCCCTCACGGCTCCCGAGCTGGCCGGCGGCTGTGCGGTCCAGCCTTCGCCGGAGAGCACGGCACGGACCTGGGAAGGCAGGTCGACGGCCCCGTCGAGGGCGGAGTCGTTGCCCCCGAAGCGGGCGGCTGCGCGCAGGTTCACGATCGCTCTGCGCACCTCGGGCCGGTCGAAGAACCGTTCGGCGCCGCGCAACTGGTAGGGGATCCCGGCGTCGGCGAGGGCCTGCTCGTAGGTCTCGGACTGGGCGTTGGCGCGGAACAGGATGGCGATCTCGCTCGCCGGGACACCGGCGTCGAACAGGGCGCGGATGCGCCGGGCGGCGCCCTCGGCCTCGGCGGGCTCGTCCGGGTACTCGGTGTGGACCGGCTCGGGTCCGGCGGCCCGCTGGGAGATCAGCTCCAGCCGGTGGTCCGCGGCCCGGCCGCTGGCCTGGGCGAGCAGCCCGTTGGCGAGATGGACGACCTGGGGGGTGGAGCGGTAGTCGCGGACCAGCTTGACGACGGTGGCACCGGGGTGGCGGGCGCGGAAGTCGAGCAGATGGTCCGGGGTTGCTCCGGTGAACGAGTAGATCGTCTGGCTGGCGTCGCCGACCACGCACAGGTCGTCCCGCTCCCCCAGCCACAGATCGAGCAGGCGCTGCTGGAGCGGGCTGACGTCCTGGTACTCGTCGACCACGAAGTGCTGGTACTGGGCGCGTACCTGATCGGCGATGTCGTGGCGGTCCTGGAGGATGCCGACGGTCAGCAGCAGTACGTCCTCGAAGTCGATGACCGCGCGGGCCCGCTTGAGGTCCTCGTAGGCGGCGTACAGCTGGGCGATCTCGGCCGGGTCGCGGGGGATGTCGCGGCCGGCCTTCGCGGCTGCGAGCGCGTAGTCGGCGGGCACGGTCTGGGTGACCTTCGCCCATTCGATCTCGCCGGTGACATCCCGCAGCTCGCCCCGGTCCAGGCGCAGCCGGCAGCCCGCGGCGGCGTCGGTGACGAGCTGGATCTTGCGGTCGACGATCCGGGGCATGGCACCGCCGACGGCTTTCGGCCAGAAGTACTGGAGCTGGCGCAGGGCGGCGGAGTGAAACGTACGGGCCTGGACGCCCTGGGCGCCGAGTTGGCGGAGCCGGCCGCGCATCTCCCCGGCCGCGCGGTTGGTGAAGGTGACGGCGAGCACGCTGGAGGGCTGGAGGATGCCCGCGCGCACTCCGTAGGCGATGCGGTGGGTGATGGCCCGCGTCTTGCCCGTACCGGCCCCGGCCAGGACGCACACCGGGCCGCGCAGGGTGGTGGCCACCTCGCGCTGCTCGGGGTCGAGCCCTTCGAGCACGGCGTCGGCCGTGTCCGGTACCCCCGGGAAGAGGGGGGAGTGCGTTGCTGCTGTCACACCGCCATGCTGCCAGGTCGCCGGAGACGGGTGAGCCGGTTGTCCACAGGCGAGCCCTCGCAGTCGTATTAATACGACTGCTCCTTCGCGCCCCCGCCCACCCGCTTCCCGCGCCGCGCTGCGACAGGTCCCGGCCGGCGTCGATACCCCTGGCGGGAATGGCGGCCGGTTCCGATGCGTTCACCGAGGGCGAGCACCCGTCCCCGGAACCGCCGAAGGAGCGCGAGAGACAATGTCGGGCACTGTGACGATGTACAGCACCACGTGGTGCGGCTACTGCCGCCGGCTGAAGAGCCAGATGGACCGCGAGGGCATCGCGTACAACGAGATCAACATCGAGCAGGACCCGGAGTCCGCCGACTTCGTGGAGAAGGCCAACAACGGCAACCAGACCGTGCCCACGGTACGGATCGTCCCGGCCTCCGGCGGTGCCGAGGTGGTCATGACCAACCCGAGCCTGGCCCAGGTGAAGCAGGCCCTCGCGGCCTGAGACCCGCGTTCCTCGCCGCTCGGCCCGTCTGACGTCACGGCCCCTTCCGGTACCTACCGGAATGGGCCGTCGGCGTTCGGCCACGGGTCGTGACGAGGGTGCCGGTCAGGCCACGTTGCGGGTCGGCATCGGCTTTCCGTACCACAGTTCGATCAGTCGGGCGGCGATGGAGATGCCGTACGGGGGCAGCACCTCGCCGGAGTCGAAGGCGGCGCGCAGTTCGTCGCGGGAGAACCAGCGGGCCTCGCCGATCTCGTCGCCGTCGACGGTGATCTCGGTGGAGGTGGCGCGGGCCAGGAAGCCCAGCATCAGGCTGGACGGGAACGGCCAGGGCTGGCTCGCGACGTACTCGACCTGGCCGACGGTGATGCCGGCCTCCTCGAACACCTCGCGGCGCACCGACTGCTCCACGGACTCGCCGGGCTCGACGAAACCGGCCAGCGTGGAGAAGCGGCCCTCGGGCCAGTGCACCTGGCGGCCGAGGAGGATGCGGTCGTCCTCGTCGGTGACCGCCATGATCACGGCGGGGTCGGTGCGCGGGTAGTGCTCGGCGCCGCACGCGGGGCAGCGGCGGATATGGCCGGCGGCGGCGATCACCGTGCGCTCGCCGCAGCGGGAGCAGAAGCGGTGGGTGCGCTGCCAGTTCTCCAGACCGACCGCGTGCACCATGAGGCCCGCGTCGCGCGGGGAGAGCAGCAGCCCGGCCTCGCGCAGCCCCGCCGGGCGCGCCGACTGGTCGATGCGGCCGGGAAGGGCGTCCTTCTGGAGGGCGAAATAGCTCACCCCGTCCTCGTCGATGCCCAGGAAGTAGCGGTGGGCCTCGGTGAGGGGGGCCTCGAAGGACGGGGTCATGACGAGTTCGGTGTGGCCCTTGGCCGTCTCGTCGATCAGGACCTGGCCGCCGGACACCACGAAGCAGCGGGTCGTGGGGTGGCTCCACGCCGCCGCGAGCCAGGCCTCGTCGAGCCGGTGGTGCGCGGCGCGGTCGATGCCGGTGGGCGCGGTGAGCGAGATGGGGCGGTCGGCGGTGTGGTCGGTCCAGGTGGTCACGGGTGCTTCCAACTCCCCCAGGGCAACAGTGCGGTTCGACGGACGGTTCGGCGGGACGTACGGCGGGAGATGTCGTCGTCCGTCGGGGCCCGGCCGTGCGGGGCGGTGCTTCCAGTGTGCCCCGCGCGGGCGGCCCGTCCGGACGGCGCCGGACGGTCAGGGCGCATGGCTCCAGTGCTCCGCGAGATCGCCCCACAGGTACGCCGTGGTCTCGACGCCCTTGAGCAGCAGGTCCAGCTCCACCTTCTCGTTCGGCGCGTGCCAGCCGTCGGACGGGACGGAGATGCCGAGGAAGAGCACCGGGGTGCCGAGCACCTCCTGGAGGTCCGCGGCGGGTCCTGAGCCGCCCTCGCGCGTGTAGCGCACGGGCTGCTCGAAGGCGCGGCTCATGGCGCGCGCCACGGATCGGAGCGCGGGGTGGTCGAGCGGGGTGAGACAGGGGCGGGTGGCGCCGCCGAAGACGATCTCGTGCCGGATCCCGGCCGGGAGCTGTTCGGCGGTCCAGCCGCGGACCGCCTTCTCGATGTGGCCGGGGTCCTGTCCGGCGACCAGCCGGAAGGAGAGCTTCACCATGGCCTCGGACGGGATGATCGTCTTGCTGCCGGGGCCCTGGTAGCCCCCGCCGATGCCGTTGACCTCGGCGGTCGGGCGGGCCCAGATCCGCTCCAGGGTGGTGTGCCCGGCCTCGCCGAGCGTGGCGTACGACTTGGCCGTGCGCAGCCAGCCGGCCTCGTCGAAGGGCAGTTCCGCGAAGAGCGCCCGCTCGCGGTCGGTCAGCTCGGCGACACCGTCGTAGAAGCCGGGGATCGCCACGCGCGCGTGCTCGTCGTGCAGGGCCGCGACGAGGCGGGCGGCGGCGGTCGCCGGGTTGGGCACGGCACCGCCGAAGGAGCCGGAGTGAATGTCCTGGTCGGGTCCGTACAGCCGGATCTCGCACTCGGCGAGGCCCCGCATGCCGGTGCACACGGTGGGGGTGTCGGCGGACCACATGCCGGTGTCGGAGACGATCACCGCGTCCGCGGCGAGCCGCTCGGCCCGCTCCTCGACCAGCGCGCGGAAGTGCGGCGAGCCGGATTCCTCCTCGCCCTCGACGAGCAGCTTCAGATGCACGGCCGGGGAGGTGCGGCCGGTCGCGGCCAGGTGGGCGCGGACGCCGAGTGTGTGGAAGAACACCTGGCCCTTGTCGTCGGCCGCCCCGCGCGCGTAGAGCCGGTTCTCCCGGACGACGGGCTCGAAGGGGTCGCTGTCCCAGCCGTCCTCCCGCGCGGCGGGCTGCACGTCGTGGTGGCCGTAGACGAGGACCGTGGGTGCCGCGGGGTCGTCGCTGGGCCACTCCGCGTAGACGGCGGGGGCGCCCTGGGTCGGCCAGACCTCGGCCACCGGGAATCCGGTCTCGGTCAGCTTGGCGGCGAGCCAGTCCGCGCTGCGCCGGACGTCCGCCGCGTGATCGGGCTGGGCCGACACCGACGGGATGCGCAGCCACTCGCACAGCCCGTCGAGGAAGGCATCTCGGTGCCGGGCGATGTACGTACGGACAGCGCTGTCCGGGGTGTGGCTCATGGTCACGAGCCTATCGGCCCACAGTGACAACCCGTTCGTGCTGTTCGTCACCGGGTGGTCCGTCGCCAGGTTGTCCGTTTCCGGGTGGTCCGTCCCCGGGGTCCGTCAGGAGCAGCCGCTCCAGCGCGGCGCGGTCCGGCAGATCGTCGTGGTGTACGACCTCACCGGTGCGCACGTGCACGAAGGCGGCCGTCACCGACTCCGGCGGCACCCCCTGCCGCTCGGCCCAGGCGAGCCGGTACAGGGCGAGCTGGAGCGGATCGGCGTTCCGGCCCCGGCCGGTCTTCCAGTCGACGATCTCGTACGTCTGCGTCTCGCCGTCGTCCGTCCGGTAGACGGCGTCGATACGGCCCCGGATCACCCGGCCGGCGATGCCCAGCTGGAAGGACGCCTCGACACGGTAGGGCGTGCGGTGGGCGTACTCGGTGCGTTCGAACGCCTCCTTGAGGGCCTCCAGGTCGCGTTCGTCGGCGATCTCGGCGTCGCCGCCGGGCAGTTCGTCCGGCCCCAGCAGGGGCAGGGTCAGTTCCTCGAAGCGGGCCTCGACCCAGGCGTGGAAACGGGTGCCCCGGCGGGCGGCGGGCTGTGGCGGGCGGGGCATGGGGCGGGCCAGTTCCTGTGCGAAGCCCTCGGGGTCGGCGGCCATCCGCATCACCTGCGTGGCGGTGAGCGAGGCGGGCAGGGTCACCTCCGTGACGGCCTCCCGCGCGCGCAGCAGTTCCCCGGTGAGCGCGTCCAGGTCACGGTCCCAGGAGGCGATGGCGCGGGCTTCCTCGGGGGTGAGCGGCTCGGATGTCCGGTGTCCGGAGGTCTGATGCCCGGAGGTCTGGTGGGGGACGGTGGGGCGATGCCGGTCCTCGTCGGCGGGCTCCTCCCTGTGGGACGGCTCTGGCGGCTCCTCCTCGAAGCAGGGCGGCTCTTCCTCGTAGCCGGGCGGTTCCTCCTCGTAGCCGGGTGGCTCGTCCTCGGGGGCGGTGGGCCAGTCCGGGTCCTCGTACGCGCCGGGGTCGCGGACGGCCGCGCGGTGGGTGGTCTCGCGGGCGGCGAGGGTGTCCAGGTGGGCGAGGACGGTCCTGGCGGCGGCGCGGCGGCGGGCGAGGGCGGTGTCGTCCAGGGGCAGCGGCCAGGCGTGGTCGGCGGTCCGCCGGCCCAGGGCGGGGTTCTCCTCACCGTCCTCCGGTGCGTCGGCCCAGACCTCGATCTCGCCGTGTCCGGCGACGCAGTGGTCGTACAGGGCCGTGAGGAAGCCGGAGGGGCCGCGGCGGCGCTTCTGGGTGGGGCCCCACCAGTGGCCGGAGCCGAGCAGGAGGGAGCGGGGGCGGGTGAAGGTGACATAGCCGAGGCGGAGTTCCTCGGTGTGCTGGTGGTCCTTCATCGCCTCGTGGAACGCCTTCATCCCGCGCGCGTCCCAGGACCGGATGTCGGGGAGGGTGTCGGCGTCGCCGCGCAGTTCGTGCGGCACCACCTTGGCCTGGGCGGTCCACTTCTCGCGGCCCTGGGTGCTGGGGAAGGTACCGGTGACCAGGCCGGGGACGGCGACGACATCCCATTCGAGGCCCTTGGACCTGTGCGCGGTGAGCACCTTGACGGTGTTCTCGCCGCCGGGCAGGGCGTTGTCGAGGCCCTTCTCGTACTGGGCCGCGGTGCGCAGGAAGCCCAGGAAGGCGAGGAGGGTGGCCGTGCCGTCACCGGCGGCGAAGGACGCGGCGACGTCCAGGAAGTTGGAGAGGGTCTCGCGGCGGCGGGCGGCCAGCGCGTGCGGGGACGCGGAGAGTTCGACCTCCAGGCCGGTGACCGCGAGGACGCGGTGCAGGACGTCCATGAGCGGGTCGGCGAGCGAGCGGCGCAGGTCGCGCAGTTCGGTGGCGAGGCGGGCGAACCGCACGCGTGCCTCGGCCGAGAACGGCAGCGTGTCGTCGTCCCGGCCGCCGAGGAAGGTGTCGAGAGCGTCCGCGAGGGAGATCACCTCGGCCGGGTCGACGCCCTCGACGGCCTCGGCGAGCCTGCGGTCGGGATCGTCGTCGTCACCCACGCGCGTGTGGGCGACGAGCAGCCGGGCGCGCCGCCCGAGGAGGGCGAGGTCGCGCGCGCCGATGCGCCAGCGCGGGCCGGTCAGCAGCCGGACCAGGGAGGCGTTGGCGCCGGGGTCCTGGAGTACCTCGCAGACAGCTACCAGGTCGGCGACCTCGGGCAGGTGCAGCAGCCCGGACAGGCCGACCACCTCGACGGGTACCTCCCGGGCGACGAGCGCGCCCTGGATCTCCGCGAAGTCGCTCGCCGTGCGGCACAGGACGGCGATCTCGCCGGGTGCCGTGCCGGTGCGCACGAGGTGGGCGACGGAGTCGGCGAGCCAGTCGATCTCCTCGGCGTGGGTGGGCAGCAGGGCGCAGCGGACCTGTCCGTCGTGTTCGGCGCCGGGGGCGGGACGCAGGGCCTCCACGCCCGCGTGCAGGGCGCGCAGCGGCTCGGCGAGGCCGTTGGCGAGGCCGAGGAGCCGGCCGCCGCTGCGGCGGTTCTCGCTGAGCGCCTGGCGGGTCGCGCGCCCGCCGTCCGCGCGGGCGAAGTGCTCGGGGAAGTCGTCCAGGTTGGCGACGGAGGCGCCGCGCCAGCCGTAGATCGCCTGGCAGGGGTCGCCCACGGCGGTCACCGGGTGGCCGGTGCCGCCGCCGAAGAGCCCGGCCAGCAGGACGCGTTGGGCGACCGAGGTGTCCTGGTACTCGTCGAGGAGCACGACGCGGAACTCCTCGCGCAGCAGCCGGCCCACCTCGGGGAGCTGGGCGAGCCGGGCGGCGAGGGCGATCTGGTCGCCGAAGTCGAGGAGGTCGCGTTCGCGCTTGGCCGCGCGGTAGCGCAGGACCAGTTCGGCGAGTTCGCGCCGCGCGGCGGCCGTGTCGGGGACCTTGCGCAGATCGGGGTTGGTGAGCTTGGCGCCCTGGACGGCGAGCAGGAGTTCGGCGTCCCACGCGCGCAGGCTCTCCGGCCGGACGAGGTGCTCGGCCAGCTCGGCGTCCAGCGCGAGGAGGTCGCTGACCAGGTCGGGGAAGGAGCGGGTGAGCGCCGGATAGAGTCCCGGGGCCTCGCGCAGGACGCGCGCGGCCAGCTGGAAGCGGGTGGCGTCGGCGAGGAGGCGGGAGGAGGGCTCCAGGCCGATGCGCAGTCCGTGGTCGGTCAGCAGCCGTCCCGCGAAGGCGTGGTACGTGGAGATCACCGGCTCGCCCGGCGGGTGGTCCGGGTCGATCACGTCGGGGTCGGTCACGCCCGCCCTGACCAGTGCCTTGCGGACCCGCTCGGCGAGTTCGCCGGCCGCCTTGTTGGTGAAGGTGAGGCCGAGCACCTGTTCCGGGGCGACCTGCCCCGTGCCGACCAGCCACACCACGCGGGCCGCCATCACCGTCGTCTTGCCGGAGCCCGCTCCGGCCACGATCACCTGCGGGGCGGGCGGCGCGACGATGCAGGCCATCTGCTCCGGGGTGAACGGAATCCCGAGAAGCTCCTTGAGCTGCTCGGGGTCGGTGAGGTGTGCGGGCATGTCGGAGAGGCTATCGGCGGGCACTGACAACGGGTTCCGCAGGCCGGGGGTGGGTGGGCACGGGGGTGCCAGGGGCGGGCGAGCGGGCCTGGGCGTGCCGCACGCGGCGGGTGGGCGAGTGGACCTGCGTGTGCCCCGGGCGGCGGGCGAGCGCGTGGGCGCGGATGGTGCCGTAGGTCACTTCACTCCACGACGTGGCGGCCCTCCGGGCGGGCACTGCACGAGGCGCGGAACGCGCAGTGCGTGCACTGCTGGCCGGTGGTCGGGGTGAACCGTTCGTCGAGGACCTTGCCCGCGGCGGTGGCGAGCAACTCGCCGACCCAGTCGCCGTCCAGGGGCTCCTGGGCCTGCACCTTGGGCAGCGTCTCGCCGCCGTCCCGCACGGCGGCGCCCTGCCGGAGCTGGACGAGTTCGGCGCCGCCCGGCTCGGGGCGTACGCCGTCGAACGCCTCGTCGACGGCGCCTTCGCGGACCGCGAGCTGGTAGACGGCGAGCTGCGGGTGTCGGGCGACCTCGGCCGACGTGGGCGCCTGCTTGCCGGTCTTGAAGTCGACGACATAGGCGCGGCCGTCGCCGTCGGCCTCCACGCGGTCCATCTGGCCTCGGATGCGCACCTTGTACTCACCGGCTTCGAGAGTGACGTCGAAGTCGTGCTCGCTCGCCACGGGGGTGCGGCCCGCGCGGTCCAGCACATGCCATTGCAGAAAGCGTTCGAGGGCGACGCGCGCGTTGTCCTTCTCCTGGGCGGACTTCCACGGCGCGTCGAAGGCGAGCGCGTTCCACACCGAGTCGAGGCGTTCCATCAGCACGGGCAGATCGGCCGGGGAGTGCCCGGAGGCGACCTCGTCGGCCAGGACGTGCACGACGTTGCCGAAGCCCTGGGCGGCCGTCGCGGGCGCGTCGGCCTTCACCTCGCGGCCCAGGAACCATTGCAGCGCGCAGGTGTTGGCGAGCTGGTCCAGGGCGCTGCCGGAGAGCGCCACGGGCTGGTCCCGGTCGCGCAGCGGCACCGTGGCGGCGGTCGGCTCGAACATGCCCCACCAGCGGTCGGGGTGCGCGGCGGGCACCAGTGGGCGGCCGTCCTCGTCGGCGAGGGCGGCGAGCCGGGCCAGCCTGCGGGCGGCGGCCTCCCGCAGCGCCGCCGACGCGCGCGGGTCGACGGTGGTGGCACGCAACTCGGCGACCAGCGCGGCGACCGCCAGGGGGCGGCGGGGGCGCCCGGTGACGTCCCGGGGTTCGACGCCGAGTTCGGTGAGGAAGCGGGAGGGCTGGTCACCGTCGTCGGCGGGAGCCTTCACGGCGGTGACGACGAGCCGTTCCCTCGCGCGCGTGGCGGCGACGTAGAACAGCCGGCGTTCCTCGGCGAGCAGTGCGCCCGGGGTGAGGGGTTCGGCGAGTCCGTCGCGGCCGATCCGGTCGGCCTCCAGCAGCGAGCCGCGGCGGCGCAGATCCGGCCACAGCCCTTCCTGCACGCCCGCGACGACGACCAGGCGCCATTCCAGGCCCTTGGCGCGGTGCGCGGTCATCAGGCGGACGGCGTCGGGGCGCAGGGCCCGCCGGGTGAGTGTGTCGGCGGCGATGTCCTCGGCGTCGACCTCCGCCAGGAAGTTCAGCGCGCCCCGGCCTCCGATGCGCTCCTCCGCGCGGGCGGCGGTCGCGAACAGCGCGCACACGGCGTCCAGGTCACGGTCGGCGTTGCGGCCGGCCGCTCCCCCGCGCCGGGCGGCCCCTTCCAGTCGCCCGGGCCACGGCGTGCCCGACCACAACAGCCACAGCGCCTCTTCGGCCGTGCCGCCGCGCGCGAGGCACTCACGGGCCGTGCGCAGCAGTCCGCCGAGCCGCTGGGCGCCCCGCGCGTACGCGGGGTCGTGCACGGCCAGCCGCTCCGGCTCGGCGAGGGCCCGCGCGAGCAGGTCGTCCGACGGCGGCGGCAGCGCCGTGCCCCCGGCCCGCTCCTCGTCCCGCAGGGCCCGCCCCAGGCGGCGCAGATCGGCGGCGTCCATACCGGCGAGGGGGGAGGTGAGCAGGGTGAGGGCGGTCTCGGTGTCGAGCCAGCAGGGCTCGCCCGAGGTCACCCGCCCGCCACCACCGCTTGCCTCCGCTACGGGCGCCTCGTCTACGGGCGCCTCATCGCCACGGCCGGTCGCCTCCGCCGCAGGCCCCTCGTCACTGCGGCCCGTCGCCTCCTCCAGAGGCACTCCGTCCCTGCGGCCTGTCGCCTCCGCCCCGAGCATCCCGTCGCTGCGGCCCACCGCAGACGCCCCGTCCCTGCGGTCCGTCGTCTCCGCCGCAGGCACCCCGTCGGCACGGCCCGTCGCCTCCACCGCAAGCAGCCCGTCGCCCCGCCCACTCGCCTCCCCGGCAGGCACTCCATCGCCACGCCCCGTCGCCTCCACCACAGGCACCCCATCCCTGCGGCCCGCTGCCTCCCCCGCAGGCACCCCATCACCGTGCCCGGTCGCCTCCCCGGCAGGCGCCCCGTCCCCCCGGCCCCCCGAATCCCCCCGAGGCACCCCGCCGCTATGCCCCGTCGCCTCCGCCATGGCCACCGCGCGGAGTGCCGTCAGCAGGGGGGCCACCGAGGGTTCGTGGCGCAGGGGTGCGTCGTCGCCGTCGATGTCGAGCGGGACTCCGGCGGCGGTGAGGGCGCGGCGCAGGCTCGGGATGGTGCGGGAGCCGGCGCGCACCAGGACGGCCATCTCGCGCCAGGGCACGCCGTCCTCCAGGTGGGCCCGGCGCAGGATGTCGGCGATGTTGTCCAGCTCGGTGCCCGCCGTCGGGTAGGTGAAGGCCTCGACCCGGCCGCCCTCGCGCGCGGGGGCGAGTTCACGGTGGGCGCGCACCTTGTCGGCGGGGAGCCGGGTCAGCGGCATGCGCCGGGTCAGCAGCCGGGTGGCGTCCAGCAGGGCGGCACCCGAGCGGCGGGACGTGCGCAGCACCTCGACGGGGGCCGGGCCGCCCTCCGCGCGGGGGAAGTCGCGCGGGAACTCCAGGATGCCGTTCACGTCGGCGCCCCGGAAGGCGTAGATCGACTGGTCGGGGTCGCCGAAGGCGACCAGGGTGCGTCCGCCGCCCGCCAGCGCGTGCAGCAGCCGTACCTGGGCCGCGTCGGTGTCCTGGTACTCGTCGACGTAGACGGCGTCGTACCGGGCGGCGAGCCGCTCGGCGACCTCCGTACGGTGGGCGAGGAGCACGGCGCGGTGCACGAGTTCGGCGTAGTCGAGGACGCCCTGGAGGTCGAGCACGTCGAGGTACTCGGCGAGGAAGGCGGCTCCGGCCCGCCAGTCGGGGCGCCCGATGCGGCGGGCGAAGGCGTCCAGGGCGTCGGGCCCGAGGCCCAGTTCGCGGGTCCGGGCGAACACCGCGCGGACCTCGTCGGCGAAGCCGCGCGTGGTGAGACAGGCGCGCAGTTCGTCGGGCCAGCGCCGATGCGCGAGACCGGCCCGCTCCAGGTCGGCCTGGCCCGCGAGCAGCTCACGGACGGTGACGTCCTGCTCGGGGCCGGACAGCAGCCGCAGGGGCTCGACGAACAGAGCGCTGTCCTGGTGGGCGCGGACCAGCGCGTAGCAGTACGAGTGGAAGGTCGTCGCCCGGGGTGCGTGGGCCGCTCCCATGCGCAGCGCCATGCGGTCGCGCAGTTCGACGGCCGCCTTGCGGCTGAAGGTCAGGACGAGGATCCGCTCGGGGTCGGTCCCGCGCGCGATGCGGGCCGCGACGGACTCCACCAGTGTGGTGGTCTTTCCGGTGCCCGGACCTGCGAGAACGAGCAGCGGGCCGCTCTCGTGGGCAACCACCGCGCGCTGTTCGGCGTCCAGACGAGGGGGATCCGGCGGGGCCGGTGGAGTACGCACCAGCCGGTAAGCGCCACGGTTCCCCCGCCGCACCTGGAGGTGCGGCGGGCGCCTGATGGAGGAAGAGGAGCTCACGTGGTTCGCCGGTCCTGGTGGTCGTGCTCGGGTCTGTCCCGGGCGGCGGTGTGCGCCCTCCCGGAGCGGATGTCGGGGGACGGCCTCCGTCAGGTGTGGAGGACGGTGACCGAGGGGTGAACGGGACGCGTGCAGGTGACGCTACGCCGCCGAGGACAACGAAAGACGGACTTCCGCTTCTTCCCGTGCGACCCGCACGTCACGCGCGCTCCGCGCCCCACGAACGTACGTCATGTCACGGAAGTGCCCAATATCGCTCGTACGGATCACGTGCCCTCCATGGCGGCCCCGGATGGCGGAAGCTGTCAGGTGTGAGCCTGACCGTGTTCGCCGCCGTCCCAGCGCGCCCGTTTCATATCGATACGGGGCACATGACCTTCGGCGGCCCGGCTCGCCTCCTTGAGCGGCGTGCCCTCGGTTCTGTACCGGTCGAGGGCCCGCAGTTCATGTCCGGGCAGCAGCACGCCGTCCGCGCGGACGACCCGCCACCACGGCACCGCGGCACCGTACAGGGCCATCACCCGGCCGACCTGACGGGGCCCGCCCTCCTGGAGCCACTCCGCGACATCGCCGTACGTCATGACATGGCCCGGCGGGATCAGCTCGGCGACCTCAAGGACCCGATCTGCGTATTCCGGATATTCCGGGTGCTCCGGCGGCGCGTCCCCGTGCTCCGCGCGCGCCTCCCCCGGCAAGCTCTCCTCGCTCATTCGCCCCATCCTGCCCCACCGCACCGACAGTGCGACGGGCTCGCGGCGGTGCGCGGCCCTCGCTCCCCGGCAGCGCTTCCGACAGACTGTGCGGCCCCGCATTTGCACCCTGATGCCCCCGTGTGTCGGTGCGGCATGCCACCATCGTGCGGGCGGTGACCGGTGATACGAGACCGAGAAGGGTCGATGAAGCAGCAGGGTGTGCACCCCGAGGACGCGGAGGGTACCTCTGAGGCCGTGTCGCGCCCGGACACCGCCGATGCGGACGCGAAGATCCGCAGCGGGAACGAGAAAACCGGCGCCCGCGCGAAGCGCGATCCCGACGACCGCGCCGACCCCGATCCCCAGGGCCAAGCCGACCGCGTTCCCCATGGGCACGACAACCCTGCGCCCGACGGACCCGACGACGGCGGATCCGATGGACCCGGCAACCTCGACGGACCCAACGGCCCCGGCGGCCCCGGCAACCCCGACGGGCCCAGCGGCCCCGGCCCCCACGACAACGGCACAGGCCCCCCCGACGGACCCGGCGACCACCACCCCGGTGGCGGCCCCTCGGGCCACGGCCCCGAGGACTCCCGCGCGGACGAGGTGCAGGGCGACGAACCGCTCCTCCCCGCGCGCGTGCACCGCCCCTCCGACCTCATGCGGCTGCTGGTCGGTGTGCTCGGGGTCGTCGTCCTGCTGGCGATCTCGGCCTTCGCGCACGGCACCACATCCGGCCTGGAACAGGACATCAGCAAGGGCACCGGACAGGCCCCCGACCTACTGATCAAGATCGCGGGACTGGCGTCCAGCATCGCGATCCTGCTGGTGCCGGTCGCCTTCGCGATCGAACGGCTGATCAAACGCGACGGTCTGCGCATCGCCGACGGTGTGCTCGCCGCGGTCCTCGCGCACGGCGTGACCCTGGCCACCGACCTGTGGGTCGCCCAGGCGGCTCCCGACTCGATCCAGCAGGCGCTCACCCAGCCCTCCCCGGGCAACGTCAGCGTCCTCACCGACCCCGTGCACGGCTATCTCGCGCCGGTGATCGCGTACATGACCGCCGTCGGCATGTCGCGCAGACCACGCTGGCGCGCGGTGCTGTGGATCGTGCTGCTGCTCGACGCGTTCTCCATGCTGGTCACCGGCTACACGACACCCTTCTCGATCATCCTGACGGTGCTGATCGGCTGGAGCGTGGCCTATGGCACGCTCTACGCGGTCGGCTCGCCCAACGTCCGGCCCACCGGCCGCACGCTGATGGCGGGCCTCAGGACGGTCGGCTTCCGCCCGGTGAGCGCCGCGCGGGAGGACTTCGCGGAGAACACCGACAACGGCGACCGCGGCCGACGCTACTTCGTCACCCTGGAGGACGGCCGGCCACTGGACGTCACGGTCGTGGACCGCGAGCAGCAGGCGCAAGGGTTCTACTACCGGGTGTGGCGCAATCTGACGCTGCGCGGCTTCGCCACCCGCCGCAGCCTCCAGTCGCTGCGCCAGGCGCTGGAGCAGGAGGCGCTGCTGGCGTACGCGGCGATCGCCGCCGGGGCCAACGCGCCGAAACTGATCGCGACGTCCGAGCTGGGCCCCGACGCCGTGATGCTGGTGTACGAGCACACAGGCGGACGCTCCCTGGACGCACTGGCGGACGACGAGATCACCGACGATCTGCTGCGCAACACCTGGCACCAGGTGCGCGCGTTGCAGTCGCGGCGGATCGCCCACCGCAGGCTGGCCGGTGACGCGATCCTGGTGGATCGTTCCGGCACGGTGATCCTGACGGATCTGCGCGGCGGGGAGATCGCGGCCGGAGATCTGCTGCTGCGGATGGACATCGCCCAGCTGGTGACCACCCTCGCGCTGCGGGTGGGCGCCGAGCGGGCCGTGGCCTCCGCGCTGAGCGTGCTCGGGCCCGACACGGTGGCCGACTGTCTGCCGATGCTCCAGCCGATCGGCCTGACCCGCACCACGCGCACGACGCTGCGCCGGCTGGCCCGGGAGCGGGGCGAGCGGGAGCGCGAGGCGGTCCTGGAGGCATCCCGGCAGGCGAAGCTCGCCCGCGCGGAGGCCGCCGGGGGCGACACCGCGGTCGCGCTCGAAAAGCCCGGCAAGAAGGCCGTACGCGCGCAGTCGCGGGCCGAGAAGCGGGCCATGGACGAAGCCATGGACGAGGCCCGCGAGGAGGATCCGCTCACCCAGATCCGGCACGAGGTGCTGAAGATCAGGCCGCAGGCCCCCGTGGAGCCGGCCCGCCTCGAACGGGTCCGGCCGCGCACGCTGATCAGCATCATCGCGGGTGCCATCGGCGCGTACTTCCTGCTGACGCAGCTCACCCACATCGAGTTCGGGACCCTGGTCGCCAACGCGGAGTGGGGCTGGGTCATCGCGGCGGCGCTGTTCTCGGCGGTGAGCTATGTGGCCGCGGCCATGAGCCTGCTGGGGTTCGTACCGGAGCGGGTGCCGTTCGTGCGGACCGTGGCGGCGCAGGTCGCCGGGTCGTTCGTGAAGATCGTGGCGCCCGCCGCGGTGGGCGGGGTCGCGCTCAACACCCGGTTCCTGCAACGCCAGGGCGTGCGGCCGGGGCTCGCCGTGGCGAGTGTCGGCGCGTCGCAGCTGTTCGGCCTGGGCTGCCACATCCTGATGCTGCTGGCCTTCGGCTATCTCACCGGCATCGAGAAGACGCCGTCGCTGTCGCCGTCCCGGACGGTCATCGCGGGTCTGCTGACCGTGGCGGTCCTGGTGCTGGTGGTGACGTCGGTGCCCTTCCTGCGGAAATTCGTCGTCACGCGCGTGCGGTCGCTGTTCGCGGGTGTCGTGCCGCGCATGCTGGACGTGCTCCAGCGCCCGCAGAAGCTGGTCACCGGCATCGGCGGCATGCTGCTGCTGACGGCCTGCTTCGTGATGTGCCTGGACGCCTCCATCCGGGCCTTCGGCGACGAGTCCACCTCGATCAGCCTCGCCAGCGTCGCGGTCGTCTTCCTCGCGGGCAACGCGCTGGGTTCCGCGGCGCCCACCCCGGGCGGCGTCGGCGCGGTGGAGGCCACCTTGACGGTCGGCCTGATCGCTGTCGGCCTGCCCAGCGAGGTGGCCGCCCCGGCCGTCCTGATGTTCCGCCTGCTGACCCTGTGGCTCCCGGTGCTGCCGGGGTGGCTGGCGTTCAACCATCTGTCACGCAAGGGCGCGCTGTAGGCCCTCCCTGGGGCGGGCGTTCGAGTCACGGGGAATCACGGCCGTACCTCGTACGGCCCGCGCCCCGAGCGCGTTGCGCGGCCCGACCGCAGGATGGGTTCATGCCGAAACGATCCAGTCTGCGTACCGCCGCCCTGACCGCCACCGCCGTGCTGCTCGTCTCCGCCACCGCGGGCTGTGGCGGTGGCGCTCCTCTGGGCATGGATCTGACGGCGCAGCGGCTCAGCTGGAAGGACTGTCCGGCGCCGTCCCAGGCGGAGGGCGGCGGGGAGGCCCCGTCGCCGCTGCCGGGCGGCACCGCGTGGCAGTGCGCCACCATGCAGGCGCCGCTCGACTGGGACCACCCCCAGGGCGAGACGATCGGGATCGCGCTGATCCGGGCGAAGACCAGTGGTGCGGCGGACAAACGGATCGGTTCGCTGATCTTCAACTTCGGCGGTCCCGGCGGTTCGGGCGTCACCACCCTGCCCGCCTTCGGTACCTCGTACGACACCCTGCGCACCCGCTACGACCTGGTCAGCTTCGATCCGCGCGGGGTGGGCCGCAGCGACGGGGTGCGCTGCGAGAACGACCAGCAACTGGACGCGTACTTCCAGCAGGACGCGACCCCCGACGACAGCGCCGAGCGCGCCACCTACCTCGCCAACGTCAAGGGTTTCAACGCGGCCTGCGAGAAGAACTCGAAGACGATCCTGCCGCATGTGCGCACCACGGACGCGGCCCGCGACCTGGATCTGATGCGGCAGGTCCTCGGCGACGACAAGCTGTACTACTTCGGGATCTCGTACGGCACCGAACTCGGCGGGGTCTACGCCCATCTGTTCCCCCAGAACGTGGGCCGGGCCGTCTTCGACGCGGTCGTCGACCCGACGCAGAACTCCGAGGAGGGCTCGCTGGGACAGGCCAAGGGCTTCCAGCTCGCGCTCGACAACTTCGCCGAGAACTGTGTCTCGCAGCTGGAGGACTGCCCGATCGGTGACAGCGCGCAGGACGTGAAGAACCGGATCGCCAAGCTGCTGAAGGATCTCGACCGCAAGCCGATCCCGGGCATCTTCCCGCGTGAGCTGACCCAGACCGCGGCGACCAGCGGCATCGCGCAGTCGCTGTACTCGCAGGACTTCTGGCAGTACCTCACCGAGGGCCTTGAGCAGGCGTACGGCGGTGACGGGCAGATCCTGATGCTGCTGTCCGACTCGATGAACGGACGCAACCAGAACGGCGAGTACAGCAATCTCACCGCGGCCAACGTGTCCATCAACTGCGCCGACGACAAGCCCCGCTACGACGTGGCCTACGTGGAGCGCAAGCTTCCGGAGTTCCGGGCCGCCTCACCGGTGTTCGGCGACTATCTGGCCTGGGGCATGATCAGCTGCACGGACTGGGCGGTGCCGGGCGCCGCCGACCACCCCGACGTCAGCGCCCCGGGCTCGGCCCCGATCCTGGTCGTGGGCAACACCGGCGACCCGGCGACGCCGTACGAGGGCGCCCGCAAGATGGTGACCGCGCTCGGCGACAACGTCGGCGTGGAGCTGACGTACAAGGGCCAGGGGCACGGGGCCTACGACAGCAACAACCGGTGTGTGCGGACCGCGGTCGACGGCTATCTGCTCAACGGCCGGGTTCCGGCGGCCGGAACCGTCTGCGGCTGAGCACCGGCACCCCGGCCACCGCGACGGTCCGACCCCCACCACCCCAAAGAAGTCGCAGGTCAGAAGGTTATCCACAGGCTTCGACGGATTTTCTTCTCCCCGCCTACGATGGTCACACCGTTCGCCGTCGAAGCGCGGACGGCCTGCGAGGGGGAAGGTGCGATGACGCGTTTCGTACGGTGGTCCGCGCTCGGTGCGGCTGCCGCACTGCTGGTGGCGGGGTGCAGCTCGGGTTCGTCGGACGAGGGGAAGGGCGGGGAGAGTTCGAGTCCGTCGGACGCGGCGCCGCCGTCCGGGTCCACGCTGCCGTCGTCGCTGACCTCGCAGAAACCCGACTGGGGCGAGTGTGATGCCACGGATGACTCCCCCGCGCCGGGCGACGGCTGGGAGTGCGCCACGCTCAAGGTGCCCCTGGACTGGTCGAAGCCGGCGGGCGAGACGATCGGCCTGGCTCTGATCCGCTCCGAGGCCACGGGCGGTGACCGCATCGGCTCGCTGCTGTTCAACTTCGGCGGACCGGGCGGCTCTGGGGTGTCCACGATGCCGTCGTACGAGTCCGTGGTCTCCTCGCTGCACGAGCGCTACGACCTGGTGAGCTGGGATCCGCGCGGGGTCGGCGGCAGCGAGGGCGTGCGCTGCCGGGACAACGCGGAGATCCAGGCGGCGGAGCAGATCGACGCCTCGCCGGACACGGCGGCCGAGGAGGAGGCGTTCCTGAAGGACGCCGCCGACTTCGGCGACGGGTGCGAGGCGGCGGCCGGGCCGCTGCTGTCGCATGTCTCCACGACGGACACCGCGCGGGACATGGACCTGATGCGCCTGGTCCTGGGCGACGCGAAGCTCCACTACCTGGGCTTCTCGTACGGTACGGAACTCGGCGGGGTCTACGCCCACCTGTTCCCCGAGAACGTGGGGCGGCTGGTCCTGGACGCGGTGGTCGACCCGGCCGCGGACACCGTCGAGCACGCGAAGAACCAGACCCGGGGCTTCCAGCGCGCCCTCGAAAACTATCTGGTGTCCACCGGCGAGGACCCGGCGCAGGGCACGGCCAGGATCGCGGATCTGCTGGCGGGACTGGACGCGGAGCCGCTGCCCGCGTCGGGCGACCGGGAGCTGACCCAGTCGCTCGCGGTCATCGGGATCGTGCTGCCGCTGTACAGCGAGTCCGGCTGGCCCAGCCTGACCAGCGCGCTGACCGCCGCCGAGGAGGGCGACGGGTCCGAACTGCTGGCGCTGGCCGACGCCTACAACGAGCGGGACGCTTCGGGCGGTTACGGCACGACGACCCACTCCCAGCGCGTCATATCGTGCCTGGACGACAAGCAGCGGCCGACCATCGCGGAGACGAAGCGGCTGCTGCCGGAGTTCGAGGAGATCTCACCGGTCTTCGGGCCGTTCCTGGGCTGGGACACGGCCGGCTGGTGCCACGACTGGCCGGTGCCCGGTCAGTTCGACACCCCGGAGGTGAGCGCGCCGGGCGCGGCGCCGATCCTCGTGGTCGGCAACACCGGGGACCCGGCGACACCGGTGGAGGGGGCCCAGCGGATGGCCGACGAGCTGGGCGAGGACGTCGGCGTGGTCCTCACCTGGGACGGCGAGGGGCATGGCGCCTACGGCAGTGGGAGCGACTGTGTGGACTCCGCGGTGAACGCGTATCTGCTGGACGGCGAGGTGCCCGACAACGGCACGCGCTGCGCATGACGACGGCGGGGGCCACCAGCACCCGTGGTGCTGGTGGCCCCCGCCGTAGGGAGTGCCGGACCGACTCAGTAGACGGGCTTGTCCGGTTCGATCTGGTGGACCCAGCCGATGACGCCGCCGCCGACATGGACGGCGTCGGCGAAGCCCGCCGACTTCAGGACCGCGAGGACCTCCGCGCTGCGGACGCCCGTCTTGCAGTGCAGGACGATCTTCTTGTCCTGCGGGAGGGTCGCCAGGGCGGTGCCCATCAGGAACTCGTTCTTCGGGATCAGCTTGGCGCCCGGGATGGAGACGATCTCGTACTCGTTGATCTCGCGGACGTCGATGATCTCGATGTTCTCGCCGTCGTCGATCCACTCCTTGAGCTGCTTGGGAGTGATCGTCGAACCGGCGGCGGCCTCCTGTGCCTCCTCGGAGACGACACCGCAGAAGGCCTCGTAGTCGATCAGTTCGGTGACGGTCGGGTTCTCGCCGCAGACCGCGCAGTTCGGGTCCTTGCGGACCTTCACCTGGCGGTACTGCATCTCCAGGGCGTCGTAGATCATCAGCCGGCCGACCAGGGGCTCACCGATGCCGGTGAGGACCTTGATCGCCTCGGTGACCTGGATGGAGCCGATGGACGCGCACAACACACCGAGCACACCGCCCTCGGCGCAGGAGGGGACCATGCCGGGGGGCGGGGGCTCCGGGTACAGGCAGCGGTAGCAGGGGCCGTGCTCGGACCAGAAGACACTGGCCTGGCCGTCGAAGCGGTAGATCGAGCCCCATACGTACGGCTTGTTCAGCAGCACGCACGCGTCGTTGACCAGGTAGCGGGTCGCGAAGTTGTCGGTGCCGTCGACGATCAGGTCGTACTGGCTGAAGATCTCCATCACGTTGTCGGCTTCGAGCCGCTCCTGGTGAAGGATCACGTCCACGTACGGGTTGATGCCCTTGACACTGTCACGGGCGGACTCGGCCTTGGAGCGGCCGATGTCGGCCTGGCTGTGGATGATCTGCCGCTGGAGGTTCGACTCGTCGACCTCGTCGAACTCCACGATGCCGAGCGTGCCGACGCCCGCCGCGGCGAGGTACATCAGCGCCGGCGAGCCCAGGCCGCCGGCGCCCACACAGAGCACCTTGGCGTTCTTCAGCCGCTTCTGCCCGTCCATCCCGACGTCGGGGATGATCAGGTGGCGGGAGTACCTGCGGACCTCGTCTACGGTGAGCTCGGCGGCGGGCTCGACCAGGGGTGGCAGCGACACGGGGACTCCGTTGGTCGGTCTATCACTACGATTGTTCTCCCCGTAACAGTGCCACGGCCTTTTTCATTCCGAGACACCTGGTCCAAGGCGCGAGACAATCTCGTCCCAGTAGCCGGGCATGGCCGCCCAGGGGTCCTCGGCGCGGCCCGGATCGCCGCGGACGGCGCGGTCGGTGAACCAGATGGTGGCCGCGCCCTGCCAGCGGGCGATCCGCAGCGCCTCGTCGAGGTGCCCGCCCGGCACGCCGTGCACGAGGTGGCAGAACTTCTCCGGTGGATAGCCCGCGGTCCACTCGGGCACCTGCGACCAGCGGTAGTCGCTCCAGGGGCCGGAGAAGGTGACCAACTGGTCGGCGTTCTCGGCGTAGCCGGGGTGCGGATGGGTGCCGTGGCCGAGGACGACATGGGGGTCGCCGTCGCTGATCGCGCGGAGTGCGGTGACGGTGCGGCGGATCTCGGGGAGCGTGTCGCGGCCGGCCGGACAACGGTCGAGGAGGAAGCCGTCGGCGAGGTACCAGTCGAGATAACGGTGGGCGTCGGAGATCACCTCGCCGAAGCCGCGGGCGCCGTAGCCGGAGTCGATGCGGCCGAGGACCCGGACGCCGGCGTTGCGCAGCCGGCCCGCCGCCTCCAGGCAGTGCGGGTCGGGGCGGTCGCCGGGACCGTCGGCGACATCGAGGACGACCCAGTGCAGCGGGGTGCCGGGGTCGGTGAGCGCGGCCCACTCGGCGCGGGCGACCAGGGGGTGCGCGTAGCCGGGGACACCGAAGCCGGTGCCGAGATCGGTGCGGGGAGCGCTACGGCTGGTCGAGGTGCTCGGGGCGATCGGGGTACTCGGGGTGATGCTCGTCAGATACGACACGCGGCCTCCATCCAGATGTCGGCGAGGGATTCTTCGAGGTGGATCCGGGGCCGCCAGCCGAGCCGGTCGCGGGCGGTGCGCACATCGGCCTGCTGCCAGCTGCCACAGCCGTCCGGGTACGGGTACGCGACGGGGGCGATGTGGTCGGAGTCGCCCCGCGGGTGGCCGATGGTCGGGCGCAGCGGCGGGCCGGGCGGGCCGTCGAGTTCGTGCAGGGCACCGCCGTAGCCGGCGACCCGGGCGAGGGTGGCGGCGGCGTCGCGCAGCCGCACGGCACGGCCGGAGCCGATGTTGATCACGCCCTGGGCGGCCGACAGGGAGGCGGCGTGCACCGCGCGGGCCACGTCCCGTACGTCGATGAAGTCGCGCTGGGCGCCGAGGCCGCCGAGCTTGAGTTCGCCGTCGCCGGACTGCATCGCGCGGCGCATCGCCTCGGCGAGCCGGCCGAGCGGGGAGCCCGCCGGGGTGCCGGGCCCGGCCGGGGAGAACACCCGGAGCACGACGGCGTCGAGGCCGGAGCCGAGGACGAGTTCGGTGGCGGCGAGCTTGCTGACGCCGTAGGGACCGCCCGGTCGCGGGACGGCGTCCTCGGCGGTGGAGGAGCCGGGCTGGCTGGGGCCGTACTCGGCGGCGCAGCCGATCTGCACCAGGCGGGCGCCGCAGCCGCTGCGGCGCAGTGCCTCGCAGACGGTGGCGACGGCGACGGTGTTGTGCCGGGTGAGGTCGCGGGCGCCGCCGCGGGTGGTGCCGGCGCAGTTGATGACGACGCCGGGGTGGACCGCGTCGAGGAACCGGGTGAGCGCGCCGGGGCTGCCGGACGCGAGGTCGAACCGGACATCGGCGTCGTCGCCGCGGCCGAGCGCGGTGAGCTGGACGGCCGGGTCGGCGAGCAGCCGGTCGGCGACGAAGCGGCCGATGTATCCGTTGGCTCCGATCAGCAGAACCCTCATCGGGCGGCTCCCGGGGTGTGCGCTCCGGTGGTGCCAGAGGCGCCGTCGGCCCCTGGGGCTCCGGTCGCGCCGGGTCGGGAGGTGGTCATCAGGTGTTCTCCTTCGAAGGGGTGGTGCGGGGGCCTCCGGCGGGTTGCGGGGGGCCGGATGCCCGGGTGGGGCGGGCGGGGCTGGTGTGCCGGGGGTTGAGAGACGCGGATTGCCCGGGTGGGGGTGGCGGGCGCTGATTGGTTTCGGTTTCCGGGGTCGGTGTCGGTGTCGTCCGAGGGACTCCGGCGGTCATGCCCGTGCCAGGCGTGCGGTGTCCTGAGGCAACCAAGGCCCGGCGTGGAACCCGTCCCAGGACCGGCGGGCCGAGCCCGGGCGAGGCGACGCGAGGCGGCGCCCCACGACCAGGTGGGCGGCCCCGGGGCCGGCAGGCGCGGTGCCAGGCGGGCAGGTGCGGCCGACACGGCCCGTACCGGATGGGCGCGTCCGGCCGACAGGCCCCACAGCCGTCCGGCACATGTGTCGGGGTCACCACGGGGCCTCCGTTCTGGCGTGGGACGAGGCGCGGGTGAGGGTGCGGGAGGCGTGGGCGAGGAGGGTCAGGGTCGCCATGCCGCAGATCAGGGTCGGGATGCTGCCCGGTCCCCAGATGTCGACGAGGGTCTCGACCGGAAGGGAGAGGAAGTCGCAGCCCGGCAGCCGGGCGGCGAAGACCGTGGCCAGGGCGAGGGCCTCGGCGCTCGCGGCGACGGCGAGGACCATGGCCGGGGCGTGGGTGAAGCCGTGGAGGTGCAGCAGGCGGGCGAGCAGGAGGAGGGCGCCCAGGGTCAGGGTCTGCAAGAGGGCCGCTGGTTCGTCCAGGACCCGGGCGGAACCGGCGGCCAGGGCGACGAGGGCACCGACGTACAGGGCGAACGTGCCGAGCAGGAGGGGGCGTACGGATCCGGCGAACTCCGCCAGGCCGCGGCTGGCGGTGAGCCTGCGACGGGCCGCGGCGGTGAAGAGATGGGTCGTCCAGGCCGCGGGTGCGCAGGCCAGGGCGAGGGCCGGCAGGGGGGCCGTGGCCAAGGGCCAGGAGGCTGCGGCGGCGCCGTCCGGGAGGGTATCCGGGCCTCCGTGGATGGCGGCCCGGAGCAGACCGTCGCCGAGGACGGCGTACATGAGGAGCCAGCAGGTCCAGGTGCCGGTGGACCAGGAGGGGCCGGACCGTTCGCGGTGGGTGCCGAGCGGGCCTCGGGTCAGGGCCGCGCGCAGGCCGAGTCCGACGGCGAGGACACCGGCCGCGGCCACGAGGAGCCGGCTCTGGCCGTCGGTGAACCGCAGCCCGGCAAGGGTCGCGGCACACAGCGCGCCCGGCAGCAGTGTGCGGATCACCCACCCGGCCCGGACCTTCGCCGGTACCGGGGCCTCGGCGCGGGGGCGGGCCTCGCTGTCGCGGGGGACACGGGCGTACATCTCCTCCGCGAGGGAGAAGACGTCCCGGTGCAGGAAGCGCCCCGCCGTCCGGTCCGTCACACCGTGCGCCTCCAGTCCGGCGGCGATCTCCAGGGGGTCGACGGCCTGCTCGCACAGTTCGCGGTGGCGGTGCATCAGGGCTTTGACCGGATCGGCGGCGCCCCGGCGGGGTACGGCCGTTTTCCCGGGGGCGGGCAGCGGGTCGCTCACTCGTGGGGCAGCGCCGCCGGCCACATCCACCGAGGCCCAGGAGCGCGGGGAACCCGCGTCGTCCGTTGCCGCCGGCGAATCGCCCGGTACGGATACTCCGAGCCCTCCACCTCCGTCGCCCACCCATTTCTCCGACCGTGCGTCCCAAGCCCCCGGGCTGCTGGGCGTCCCCGGCCGATCCAGCCCGTTCGACGCGTTCAGCCCGTTCAATTCGTTCAACCCGCTCAGCTCGCCCAACCCGCTCAGTTCGTCCACCCCGCTCATCGAGCCCCCTCCCCCGCACTCGTCATCTCGGACGCCCGTACCGGTGGTCCCGCCGCCCACGATGGGAGGGCGCGGGGCGCGGTCGCGCGGGACGGGCCGGTCCAGTGGCCGGGGACACGGGCCTCGGCCGGGCAGGCGAACGGCAACGGCTCGCCGGTCGCGTCGAGGACGACACGGCGGACCGGCGACTGGGCGACGGCCTCCAGGTAAATGCCGTGAAATGCCGTGATGTTCTGCTCGACGCTGAACAGTTCGAGCGCCCGGGCGCGCGCCGCCTCCCCCAGGCGTGCACGGCGCGCGGGGTCGCGCAGCAGCGCCACGCACGCCTCGGCGAGCGCCCGTGGATTGCGCGGCGGCACCACCAGCCCCGTACCGCCGATGACCTCGACCACCGCCCCGACGTCCGTCGACACGGTGGCCCGGCCGCTGAGCATCGCCTCGACCAGGCTGAGCGGAAAGCCCTCGACGACGCTGGACAGCACGACGACCGCGCCGGAGGCGTAGGCCGCGGCCGGGGTCGGGATCTCCGGGCCGCCGATCTCCTCGAACGACACCGGGTTCTCGCCCACGGCGTGCGGCCCGGCCGCCTCGTCCGGGAACAGTTGTGCGGCCAGGGCCCGGCAGTGCGACCGATAGGCCACGCCCTCCGCGTCCGACGGTGCCCCCACCACCCGTAGCCGGGCCTGCGGCTCCGCCTTGCGGACCTCCGCGAAGGCATGCATCAGGGACACCAGGTCCTTGGCCGGTTCGACCCGGCCGACCCAGACCAGCGTCTTCGGATCGACGGCCCCGGGCCCACCCGGCCTCGCCCCCACGCCCGCCGCCACGCCCGACCCCGAGCCCGACCCGGCGCGCGGTTCCGCGCCCAGCCGACCGCCCTCGACACCCTGGCCGCCCTGGCCGCCCTGGGCACCCCGGCCACGCTGACGCCCCTGATCGCCCCCGGCCCCCTCGCCGTCCTCGCCCCCCTCGGCAAACGCCGCCGCGTCCATCCCCGGATAGACGATCCGCAACTTCCCCCGATCCGCCCCGCACCGCTCCTGCCAGCGCCGCGCATGCGTGTTGCCGTGGGTGACCAGGACGGCCCGGCGGTACACCTCCGCCGCCAGCCGTCCGTGGAAGGCGGCGAGCAGGGCCCGTACGGCAGGGGCCGCCGCGTCGGCGCCGGACGCCAGGTAGTGGGTGCGCAACGGCACGCCGTACTCCGTCACCACCAGCGGTACGCCGGTGAAGTGCCGGGCCAGCAGCCCCGGCACAGCGCCGGTGCCGCCGGACGTGGCATGGCACAGGTCGACCGAGCCGAGCGCGTCGTCCTCGTACCAGTCGAGGGAGAGGGGGCGCAGGGCGTGTTCGAGGTGTGCGGCGACGGTCAGGAGATCCGGGACGCGCGCCTCGCGCGCCGGGTGCGGTGCGCCGGGCGCACGGCAGGCGCGCTCCAGGGCGCGTACGGCGGCCTCCGAGCGGAGCGCGCCGACCAGCCCGCCCTCGTCGTGGGCGAGTTCCGCGAGCCCGTACAGCGCGTAGGCGAAACGGTCCGCCTCAAGCGCGAAGGCGGACGAATCATCCCGACCGTCACCCCCGCCGACGCCCCCGACGCCCTCGGCACTCTCGGCACTCCCGCCGGCACCCCCGCCGGCACTCACCCCCGCCCCCTCCACGCCCCCGGCGCACAACCCCCGCGCCAGCTCCCCGTACGCCTCCGCGAACCGCCGGCGCGCGCGCCGCCCGTAGCCGGCCCCGTCGTCCTCGGCCGTCCACAGCGGCGCGGTCCGCACCAGGCCGACCTGGGGCGGCAGCGACAGCCGACCCTCGTCCTCCTGGCGCTCGGTGCGGCTGAGCGCGTAGACATGGAACTCGTGCTGCGTGAGCCCGCGCACGAGCCGGTCGCACCAGAGCCCGGCGTCACCGCTCACATACGGATAGCCACCCTCCGTAAGCAGTCCGATGCGCATGTGTCCACCCCCGATCTCCCGTATGGGGAGCCGCCCTTGCCCCGGCGGCTCGCAGCGGGACGAACGTATGCGGACAAGGCGGTGGGGGGGGGGGGTGGGTGGGGAGGCGAGGGCCAAAACAGGGTGTGTGGAGTTGTGGAAAGCGAGGGGTGAGGGGGGGAGCGGGAGGAGCGAGGGGACGAGCCAC
>NZ_JBHYUG010000034.1:28680-72416 GCF_042749375.1 Streptomyces sp. NPDC059477
CGTCCGCTTCTTTTTTTTATAATATACTGGCACGTGGGGGTCGCCGCCCGTCCCCCTGCGGCTCGCCGCGGCACGACCGTTTGCGGCCCGGGGGGGGGCGCTCCGGAGGTTTTCCCAGCGCCCCACCAAAAGGGGTGAACGGTCGTAACTTTCCCGTGCGGATCGCGTTCGATCGCGCTAGGCGATCATTCGACTACCCCTCGCACGCGCGGACGCCCCACCGACCGGGCCGACCCAGCAGCCGACTCGGCGGGCCGCTCCCGGCACCGATCCGCCACCGCCCGGCCGATCGCCCGGCCTGCCTCCCGCCGCCTCCCGCGGTCTCGCGTCATCTCCCGGCGTCGCCGGGATACGGCCACGGATTGGGCAGACAGCGCACCCCGTCGTACTCCAGGAACTTCGTCTGCTGCTGCATGACCGGCGCGAGATCGCCGTCGCTGTCGCAGGTCACATGGGTGTAGCCGAGCCGGTGGCCGACCTCGTGATTGATCAGCATCTGCCGGTAGGCGAGGATCTCGTCGTCGCCGTACGTCTCCGCCCCCTGCGCCCAGCGATACGCGTTGATCATCACCCGCTCGGTGGAGGCGGAGTCGCAGGAGACATTGTCGATGGTCGTGTCCAGCCCGGACTGGGCACACCAGTCGGCGGTGGTGCCCGGGCTGGCGAGCGTGATCACGAAGTCCACCGAACCGGAGTGGACCCGCTCAAACGTACGACCGCCGTCGTGCGCCCAGCTCCGCTCGTCGTTCAGCGTCCGGTGCACGGCCTCCGCGAACAGCTCGGCGTCGAGCCCGAGCCCCTCCTCGACATCGACCCGGTAGGTGTACTGCTCCCCCGTGCCCGGCGCCTGCTCGATCCCCTCGATCGCCTCGAAGGTCCCCGGTCCGGCCAGCGACGCGCTCAGCGGGTAGATCTTCGACATCTTCTGCTCGTACGTCAGCGGCACCGGGCTCGGCGACTCGGACGCCGTCGGCCGCCCGTCCCCGAGCGCGGCCCCGTCCCCGTCCTCCCGCGCCTGCTCGGCGGCGGACCGCGACTGTACGGAGGTGTCCACGCCGCCGTCGCGCACCTGCCCGGCGACCACCACGGCCAGCACGGTCGTCACCGCGAGGGCCGCGATCCCGGTGAAGGTCCGCCCCTTGCCGCCCTTGGCCCGCTCGGGCACGCCGACCGGCGGCGCGTCCTCGTCCGGCTGCCGGGGGTCGGTGAGCAGCCCGACCCGCCCGCGCGGCTCCGCCTCCCACTCGGTGACGGAGGCGTACGGGTCGTCGGGGCGGCCCTGCTGCCGGGAGACGAGGACGTTCTCGTCACCATCGAATGCACCATCGAATGCACCTTCGAAGGAACCTTCGCGTGCACCTTCGAAGGCACTACCGGGAGCGCCGCCGGACGCACCCTGGGACCCACCGTCAAAGGCCTCGACGTAATCCTGCCGGGGTCCCACCGCCGGCGTCGGCCGCTGTCGCGGTATGCCGCCGCCACCAGGACCCGCGGAGGTACCGCCACCGGTCCCCCGCCCCCGGAACTCGCCCCAGCCGCCCCCGGTCTCGTGCTGCTCGGGGTGCCCGCCCCGCACCGGCGACGTGCCGCGCGCGGGCGTGCCGTCCGGCAACGGGTTCGCGCCGTGCGCCGGCGTGCCGTCGGGCAGGCGCGGGAATCCGTGCGCGGGCGTGCCGTCCGGCAGCCGGGGAAATCCGTGCGCCGGGGTGCCGTCGGGCATCCTCGGGAACCCGTGCGCCGGCGTACCGTCAGCGAGCCTCGGCCCACCGGTCCCGGGCATCCCCGGCCCTGATGCCCCGGCAGCGGACGTCCCGTCAGAAAAACTCGGGCCCCGATACCCCGTTCCGGGCACGGCGGCCGACCCGGCCGACCCCTCGGCCCGCGCCGCACCGGAGGAACCGCGCGCCGACTCGGCCCCCGCCCCCCGGCGACGGCTCCCGGTGTCCGCGGCGTCCCCCTTGGGGGCGGGCCCACGGCGACTGTGGCGTCCCACGTCGCGCCTCAGCTCCCTGTGTTCGTCTGCGTCACTGACCGGGCTTCCGTCATCGATGTCTACGTCTACGTCTACTACTGTCTGCTACTTCTGCTGTCTTCTGCTTGTCCGCTGCCTGTCTTCCGCTTGTCCGCCGCCTGTCCGCTACGTCCAGGTCCGGATCTAGGTCTCAGCACCCTCCGAGACCTGAACGCCCTCCACGGCCTCCGAGCCCTCGGCGACGGACCTCGCATCCGTACCCGTTTCCGCGGCGACATCCCGAAGCAGTTCGCGAAACGCCGTGGCCACCGTCTCCGGATACTCCATCATCGCCACATGCCCGGCGTCCGGCAGCGACAGCAGCCGGGAATCGCGGAAGGCGCGGGCCGCCTTCTGGGCCATCCGGAAACCGACGAGCTGATCCCGGCCGCCGTAGACGAGCAGCGTCGGCGCGAGGACCCGTTCGGCCTGCCGCCAGAGCCCGTGCTGGCCGCCGAGCGTGTACGCGTCGACGATACCGCGCGCGGAGCGCGCCATCGCGTCCCAGAAATACGGCAGTTGGAGCCGTCGTTCCATCTCGTCCACGGCGTGCCGGAACCCCTCGGACGAGACGCGTCCGGGATCGCCGTAGCACAGCGACGTCACCCCGCGGACCCGCTGTTCGGCGGTCCAGCCCTTGGTGAAACGGGTGAACAGCCCGACCACACCGGGCAGGGCGAGCAGCGCGGTGGGCACCGCCGTGCGCTGGACACGCAATTCCGGCAGCGCGGGCGAGATCAGCGTCAGCGTACGGACGAGATCCGGGCGCACGGCGGCCACTCGGGTGGTGACCGCTCCGCCGAGCGAGTTGCCGAAGAGATGGACGGGGCCGCGGGCGGCGGCGTCGAGATGGCGGATGACCGCGCGGGCGTGCCCGGTCACCGAGTAGTCCCCGTCGTCCGGCGGCGGGGAGTCCCCGAATCCCGGCAGATCGAGCGCCTCGCCCTCCACCGTGTCGTCGATCAGCTCCATCAGCGCCGACCAGTTCTGTGAGGAACCGCCCAGTCCATGCACGTACAGCGCGGGCGGCAGCCCCTCGCGCCGCCCCGGCCTCGAACGGACCGTCAGCGAGATCCCCGGCAGTCGCACCGACCGCAGCCGCTCACCGTCCGCGACCCTGACGGGTGCCACCTTCGGAAGCACGTTGGCCGACATGGACGGCAACTCGGTCGAAGACATGCGGCAATGTTACGAGACGATCACGTACGGGCTCATGTGTTCGCCCTCACAAATCCACCCGCCCCGATCCACCCTCCCGAACCCACCCTCCCGAACCGACCCTCCCGGACCCGCCCTCCCGGACCCGCCCTCCCGCGATCCACTCTCCCGGACCCGCCCTCCCGCGATCCGCATTCCGCCGGACGCGGACCGCATAGCGTCCGGAGAAGCTGTCTCCTAGGCTCATAGGTGGAAGGGAGCCCGCCATGGCCGTCGATCCCACCGACCCCGAGACGTTCGTCGACGAGGACGCGCAGAACGGAGTGGAGTACGACGTCGAGGCCCCGGACGCCGACACCGCCGAGCAGCACGCCACGCTCGCCCAGGACCGCGACGATCCGCTGACCGGCGCGACCACCGAAGAGGCGGACGAGGGGGACCTGGCCGAGCAGGCCCGCGTGGTCTCCCTGGACGAGGACGACTACCGCTGACGGAACCGAACCGACCGGAACCGAACGGGACGGAACCGAACGGGACGGAATAGAACGGGGCAGAACGGGACCCGACGGACGGCACGGGACGCCACCGCCAGGCGCCTGTCGATGTCCTGTGGACCGCGCGCCACCCCGCCCGCTTTCACCCGCCCGGACCGTGTTCAAGCCCATACGCACGGCTTTCAAGACCGTCCGGTCCGTGAAATTCTGCGCTCGCACCGCGCACACCACGGTTACCGAAAAGTACGATGGCCGCGCGGCGGCACACCGCATATGGACGATTTTGGGAGGCGGCGTGACAGCCATCGAGCAGACAGAGGCGGCGCGCCCGCGGGGCACTCGCCTGCCGCGCCGCGCACGACGGAACCAGCTGCTGGGCGCCGCACAGGAAGTCTTCGTGGCGCAGGGTTACCACGCGGCGGCGATGGATGACATCGCCGAGCGCGCCGGGGTCAGCAAACCGGTCCTCTACCAGCACTTCCCCGGCAAGCTCGACCTCTACCTCGCCCTGCTGGACCAGCACTGCGAATCCCTCATCCAGGCCGTGCGCAACGCGCTCGCGTCGACCAGCGACAACAAGCAGCGGGTCCGGGCGACCATGGACGCCTATTTCGCGTACGTCGAGGACGAGGGCGGCGCCTTCCGGCTGGTCTTCGAGTCGGACCTGACCAATGAGCCGGCCGTGCGCGAGCGCGTCGACAAGGTCACCAACGAATGCGCCGAGGCCATCTGCGACGTCATCGCCGAGGACACCGGCCTCTCCCGGGCGGAGTCGATGCTGCTGGCCTCCGGCCTCGGCGGGCTCGCCCAGGTGGTGGCCCGCTCCTGGCTGCACAGCGACCGCAGCGTCCCGCGCGACCAGGCGGTCCAGCTCCTCACCTCGCTGGCCTGGCGCGGCATCGCCGGCTTCCCGCTGCACGGCAGCGACCAGCCCCAGCACTGAGCCGCCGATACCGGCCCCGGCCTTTTGTTCCCACCCCCTGTTCGCTCCTGGCGTGGCAGGGCGGAGCGTACGGGTCCCCTCACCGGGCTAATGTGTGCTGCGTACGGCGCGGAAGGTCGCGCACATTTCTGACCGTCGGAGGGACATAGCCGTGGAGGTCAAGATCGGCGTGCAGCACGCGCCCCGCGAGATCGTTCTGGAGAGCGGTCAGACCGCCGAGGAGGTCGAGCGTGTGGTCGCCGAGGCGCTGGAGGGCAAGGCTCGGCTGCTGAGCCTCGTGGACGAGCACGGCCGCAAGCTCCTCATCCCGGCCGACCGACTCGCGTACGTCGAGATCGGCGAGGCGGCCCCGCGCAAGGTGGGCTTCGGCGCGCTGTAGCCGCCACCACGCACGCCGTTGGGCACGCCAGTACGCGCGCCACTACGCACGCCATTGGGCACGCCGGTACGCGCGTCACCAACCCGCCACTACGCACACCAGGGCCGGCGGGCCCGACGAACATCAATGGGCCGGTGGGCCCGCGGTCGAGTACCTGCGGATCCACCGGCCTTTGACGTTCTTTCAGCTTCTCGCCCGCCCCACCTGCGCCTCCACATCCCTGCCACAGTTCGTCCACAGAGGAGGATTGCATTCCGCAGGTCAGGGGTAAGACGGGCTACGACCGTTTAGGGCAGCACGGCCGGGTGGGAGGAACCCCGACATGGTCTTGGAAGCGATCAGTTCCGCGGTGCTCGGTCTGGCCCTCGCGTGGGCGGCCATGAGCCGGCTCCCGCACCGTCTGCCCGCCCGCCGCGTGGTCCTGTCGACCGGCGTGGCCGGCTCCCTCTTCGGCGCCTTCGTCACGCACAGCGCCCTGGAGACGGGCAGCCTCCTGCTGATCCTGACCGGCTCGGTGATCGTCTCGACGGCGTCCGTCTCCCTGCTGCTCCGCCCGACGGGCAGACTCCGCCGCCGCTCGGCACCGGCGTAGGACCGACGTAGGACAGGTGTAGGACCGACGTAGGACCGGCACGGCTCGGGCGCAGCGAAGGGTCGATACACCACCGAGCCGCCCCCCCTACGCAGCCAGCCCCAACGCCGCCATCCGCTTGGTGTGCGCCTCGGTGATCCGCGAGAACATCCGCCCCACCTCCGCGAGGTCGAAGCCGTCCGCCACCCCGCCCACCAGCATGGTCGACAGCGCGTCCCGCTCGGCGACCACCCGCTGGGACTGCGACAGCGCCTCCCCCATCAGCCGCCGCGCCCACAGCGCGAGCCGCCCGCCGACCCGCGGCTCGGCGTCGATCGCGGCCCGCACCTTCTCCACGGCGAAGCTCGCGTGCCCGGTGTCGTCCAGCACGGCCAGCACCAGCTGCCGGGTGTCGGAGTCCAGCCGGACGGCGACCTCGCGGTAGAAGTCACTGGCGATCGAATCACCGACGTACGCCTTGACCAGCCCCTCCAGCCAGTCCGAGGGCGCGGTCTGACGGTGGAAGCCGTCGAGCGCGGCGACGAACGGCTCCATGGCCTCCGTCGGCTCCGCGCCGATCTCCGTCAGCCGGTCCCGCAGCCGCTCGAAGTGGTGGAACTCGGCCGACGCCATCTTCGCCAGCTCCGCCTTGTCCGCCAGCGTCGGCGCCAGCTTGGCGTCCTCGGCGAGCCGCTCGAACGCCGCCAGCTCCCCGTACGCGAGCGCGCCCAGCAGATCCACGACCGCGGCCCGGTACTGCGGCGCGGCGGCGACGGCGGCCGTCCAGTCCTGGGCGGCGACCCCGGTGTGCCCGGCGGCACCCGCGGACGGATCACCGGAGGAGGCGGCCCGGGAGGAATCGGGGACAGTGTCGGAGACGTGATCGGACTTGTCAGCGGAGGTCATGCAGCGCACAATAGCCCGCTCCTCGCATGACGGAACCCCCTGGCCAGCCATGGTGAGAACACGCGGAAACCCCCGTACGAAGGCCCCGACGCACGCCTCTCGCACCACCACCGCATCACCCCCCTGTGAACGCCCGGGTGAATGTGACGACGGCAACGTGACCGAATCGGCCATCACGTGTGCGCCATTCCGGGGTATGGTGGTAATGCGCCTGCTGAGTATCCAGCCGTCATACGACGTCCTCGCTCGACGGGCCGCACGTATGAGGATGCCCGGTCGGTGGCCCGATCGGCTCCGACCCGACAGCTCTCCCTGACCGTACGCGTTCCCGCGTACGACGATCGGAGGGAACCCTCAGCGGTACGAGCGCTAGAGCGTCGGCAGAGGTCCCGTGCCCTACGGCTCGCCGTACGGCAGCCGACGTCCCCCGGCATGGTCAAGCACGACCCCCGCGCTCGCCTCGCACCGCGCACACAGAAGAGGCAAAACCCTGACTACGTTCCGAGAGCTCGGGATCCTTCCCGAGACCGCTGAGGCCCTTGAGGCAGTCGGCATCGTTTCCCCGTTCCCCATCCAGGAGATGACCCTCCCCGTCGCCCTCTCCGGCACGGACGTCATCGGACAGGCCAAGACCGGCACCGGCAAGACGCTCGGTTTCGGCCTGCCGCTCCTTGAGCGCGTCACCGTCCCCGCCGACGTGGAGGCCGGACGCGCCACCCCCGATCTGCTCACCGACGCCCCGCAGGCACTGGTCGTCGTCCCGACCCGTGAGCTGTGCACCCAGGTCACCAACGATCTGCTGACCGCGGGCAAGGTGCGCAATGTGCGCGTCACCGCGATCTACGGCGGTCGTGCCTACGAGCCCCAGGTCGAGGCCCTGCGCAAGGGTGTCGACGTCGTCGTCGGCACGCCCGGCCGGCTGCTCGACCTCGCGGGCCAGAAGAAGCTCGACCTCAAGCACGTCAGGTCCCTGGTCCTGGACGAGGCCGACGAGATGCTCGACCTGGGCTTCCTGCCCGACGTCGAGAAGATCATCAACATGCTTCCGGCCCGGCGCCAGACCATGCTGTTCTCGGCGACCATGCCGGGCGCGGTGATCGGCCTGGCCCGCCGGTACATGACGCAGCCCACGCACATCAGCGCCACCGCGCCGGACGACGAGGGCGCGACGGTCGCGAACACCGCGCAGTTCGTCTACCGCGCGCACAACATGGACAAGCCCGAGCTGGTCGCGCGGATACTCCAGGCGCAGGGCCGGGGCCTGGTCATGGTCTTCTGCCGCACCAAGCGCACCGCGGCCGACCTCGCCGACCAGCTCAAGCAGCGCGGCTTCGCCTCCGGCGCGGTCCACGGCGACCTCGGCCAGGGCGCCCGTGAGCAGGCGCTGCGCGCGTTCCGCAACGGCAAGGTGGACGTCCTCGTCTGCACGGACGTCGCCGCCCGCGGCATCGACGTCGAGGGTGTGACGCACGTCATCAACTACCAGACGCCCGAGGACGAGAAGACCTACCTGCACCGCATCGGCCGCACCGGCCGCGCGGGCGCCTCCGGTACGGCGATCACGCTGGTCGACTGGGACGACATCCCGCGCTGGCAGCTCATCAACAAGGCGCTGGACCTGAACCTGGGCGATCCGGTGGAGACGTACTCCACCTCCCCGCACCTGTTCACCGAGCTGAACATCCCGGCGGGCACCAAGGGTGTCCTGCCGCGTTCGGAGCGGACCCGCGCCGGGCTCGACGCCGAGCAGCTGGAGGACCTGGGCGAGCCGGGTGGCCGCGGTCCGCGCGGCCGTGGCGGTCGCGGCACCGAGTCCCGCCCCGAGCGGGAGCGCGAGCGCCCGTCCCGCGCCCCGCGCAGCCGCCGCCGTACCCGTGGGGGTACGGACCTGGAGTCCGGCCCCGCCCAGCAGCCGGCCGCCGCCCCCGCCCCCGCCGAGCAGGAGTCCGGCACCGGCACGCGCACGCCGCGCCGCCGTCGCCGTACCCGCAACGGAGCCGTGGCGGCCCAGACCTCGGCCCCGGCGCTGACGCCGACCGAGCAGGCCGCCGCCGCGGTGACGTCCGTGACGACGGCGGAGGGTCCGACCACACTCGTCGAGCCCCGGACGCCCGAGGTGCCCCAGGCACCCCAGACCGACCCGGAGTCCGCGGCGAAGCCGCGCCGCCGCCGCACCCGCAAGTCGGCGGAGGCGACGACCGCACCGGTCGCGGAGACAGTGGTCACCGAGACCCCGGCCGAGCCGCAGGCCCCGGCCGAGCCCGCCGGGACCGCGCTCGACACGGCCGAGGCCACGGAGACCAAGCCGCGCCGCCGCACCCGCAAGACCACCGCGATCGCCCCGGCGACCGAGGTGAAAGCGGTGGCAGAGGTGACCGAGGCGGCGGAGACCGCCGTCGACACGGCGGAGGCCACGGAGGCAGCGCCCAAGCCGCGCCGCACCCGCAAGACCACGGCCACCAAGGCCGTAGCCACCACGGAAACGGCCACGGAAACGGCTGTGGAGGCCCCGGAGGCCGAAGCCGCCGAGGTCAAGCCCAAGCGGGCCACCCGCAAGAAGGCCACCGCCGCCCCCGAGGTCACCGCCGAGGCCGCTCTCGACACCGCCGAAGGCGTCGAGGCCAAGCCCAAGCGGACCCGCAAGAAGGCCGCCGCCGCGCCCGTTGCCGCGGAGACCCCGGACACCACCGAGGCCGAGGCCAAGCCGAAGCGCACCCGCAAGAAGGCGGCCGAGGCCGCGGTCGACACGGCGGAGGGCACGGAAGCGGCCCCCAAGCCGCGCCGCACCCGCAAGACCACCACCGCCAAGGCCGTAGCCACCACGGAAACGGCCACGGAAACGGCTGTGGAGGCCCCCGAGGCCGAAGCCGCCGAGGTCAAGCCCAAGCGGGCCACCCGCAAGAAGGCCACCGCCACGATCCCGGCGCAGGCCACCGCCGAGGAGGCCGAGGCCAAGCCGCGGCGTACGCGCAAGGCCGTGGCCGTGGAGGCCGACGCCGAGCCGAAGCCCAAGGTCCGCCGCACCCGCAAGGCGACGGCAGCCGCCGAGCCCACGGACAGCTGACCAGCCCCACCCGCACCACCCGCATCACCAGGCCAACCCGCATCACCCCGCTCCACCCGGCGGCCCGGCCCCTCACCCGAGGGACCGGGCCGCCGCCGTATCCCCACCTCCGGCCCGCCGCCGTTTCCCCGCCTCCGGGCCGCCGTCCGCCGCCCCGCCGGTTACCCTCACCCCGTGAGCCGACCCCCGACCCTGACCCCGCCGCCCGCCGCCCGCGCCTACCCCCTGCGCACCGCCCGTGGGGACTTCGCCGTCGTGGACCATCCCGTGGCGCCCGGCGTCGAGCCCCGAGGGGCGGCGCTGCTGCTGCCGGGGTTCACGGGCAGCAAGGAGGACTTCCGGCTGCTGCACGAACCGCTCGCGGCGCGCGGCTACCGTACGGTCGCCGTGGACGGCCGGGGCCAGTACGAGTCGGATGGCCCACAGGACGACGAATCGGCGTACGCCCAGCCGGAGTTGGCGAAGGACGTCCTCGCCCAGGCGGCGGCCCTGGGCACCCCCCTGCATCTCTTCGGCCACTCCCTGGGCGGCCAGATCGCCCGCGCGGCCGTCCTGCTCGACGCCGACACCACGCCGGTGTCCCCCACCGAGGTCCCTTTCCGCTCCCTCACCCTCCTGTCATCCGGCCCCGCCCAGATCTCGCAGCCCCAGCAGGAGCGCGTCAAGCTGCTGCGGGACGCGCTCGCGGTGATGTCGATGGCCGAGGTCTGGGACGCGATCGAGTCGATGGGCGCCCCCGAGGACGTCGGCGGTCCGGCCGTCGGCACGGGCGGTCAGGAGCATCTGCGCCACCGCTGGCTGCGCAACAAGCCGGCCCAGTTGATCGCCACCGGCCGTCAGCTGTGCACCGAGCCGGACCGGGTCGGCGAACTGGCCGCCGTCGCGCTCCCCGTCCATGTGCTGTCCGGCGCGAGCGACGACACCTGGCCGCTGCCGCTGCTGGACGAGATGGCCGTACGCCTGCACGCCCGCCGCACGGTCGTCGCGGACTCCGATCACTCACCGAACGTGGACCGGCCGCTCCCGACCGCCGAGGCCATCGCCGACTTCTGGGACACGATCCAGGCCCCGCCCGCCCGACGGAAACAGCCGGCCCCCTGAGAAAAGTCTCAGTACAGCGTCCGCAGGTGCTCCCAGAACCCGTCCCGCAGCGCCCGCCGCAGATCCGCCTGGCCGCGCAGCGAGTACTGCAAAATCCCCTCCGCCTCGACCAGCAGGTCCTGATCGACCGAGCCGGGCAGATAGGGGTGGCCGGGCAGCAGTTCCACCAGCGCCTCCCGCCCCCGTGACGCCAGCCATTTGGCGGCGATCTGGGCGCCGACGAACCGTACGTCCTCGCGGCCGGGCCGGGTCGCGCCGGCCGACTCGTAGGCGGCGGCGGTGCGCCGGCTGACGTACGGCTTGAAGAAGTCGAGGTCGAGGGTGCGCTGGCTGTCGACCTCCCAGAGCAGCGGCTCGGCCTGGTTGCGGCCCTCGGGGGCCTCGATGCCCCACAGATGCACCCGGGCGCCGTACCCCTGCGCCGCCTCGACGGCCGACACCAGGTCCTCGTCACCGCCGAGCAGGGCCGCGTCGCTGACCGCGCGGTGCCGGGCGAGGGATTCGAGATCGGTACGGATCAGGGAGTCGACGCCCTTCTGCTGGTTGTTGGCGTTGAGGTTGCCGAGGCGGACCTTGACGTCGGGCAGTTCGGCGATGACCTGCTGTTCGGCGGTGTGGATGCGGCGCCGGGCGCCGTCGTACCAGTACACCCGCAGCAGTCTGCTGTCGGCGAAGATCTGCCGGGCCTTGTCGATGAGCGCCTCGATCAGTCCCTCGGGGTCGAGGTCGAAGGCGCGGCGGTCCTCCGTCCCGGCGATCAGCCGGCCGGCGGCGGCGTAGAGATAGCCCGCGTCGACGAAGATCGCATGGGTCGAGGGTGTCTTGGCCACCTCGGCGAGCATGCGCTGCAACAGCTCGTTGGTGCGGTCGATGCGGGCGGACAGTGCCGCCAGGTCTTCGTTCATCCATTCCATTGTCCCGGCCGTCACGCTACGAACACAACCGGTCCCGATCAGTCTCCGTACATCCTCTTACCTCACGGTAATTAGGCGTTCGAAAGTTTTCTTTAGCGTAGGGAATGTTTGTAACAACCAGACTGTTGACTACGAATGGAACACGAAGGGAGAAGCCCATGCGCTTCGAGATCATGCGCCTCGACGATGTGGACGGCACACCTGTCGACACCACCGTCGTGGACGCCGCCTCCGTCAACCGGATCGTTCAGCAGGCCGCCGCCATCGGGCAGCGATTGTGGATCCGCCCGGCCGACACCTCGGCCTCATAACAACGGATCACTGCTTACGAAGCTTCAGGGCCCTGTACGGAAACCCGTACGGGGCCCTGTGTCGTACACCAGCGGAAGGCTCAGGCCCCCGTCACCGGGGACGCGCCGGTCGCGCGCCGGACGATCTCCCCGTACACCTCGGGGTCGGTGGTGTGCTCGCCCAGCACACAGGTCTTGCGGCTGCCGTGGTAGTCGCTGGACCCGGTGACCAGCAGCCCGAGTTCCCCGGCGAGCCCGCGCAGCCGTGTCCGGGTGCCGGGGTCGTGGTCCATGTGATCGACCTCGATCCCGTCCAGCCCGGCGGCGGCCAGCTCGCCGATCGCCGCCTCCGGCACCGTACGGCCGCGCTTGCCGGCTCCCGGATGGGCGAAGACGGTGACCCCGCCCGCGGCCTTGACCAGCCGGATCGCCTCGAACGGGTCGGTCTCGTGCTTGTCCATGTGGGCCCGCCCGCCATCGGCCAGCCAGTCCTTGGTGAAGGCGCCGTCCACACTCGGTACGACACCCAGCTCGACCAGCGCGGTCGCGAGGTGCGGCCGGCCCACGGAGCCGTTCCCGGCGATCCGCTCGACCTGTTCCCAGGTGACGGGCACCCCGAGCGCGTTCAGCTTGGCGATCATGCCCTTGGCGCGGGGCACCCGGTCGTCACGCACCAGCTCCCGCTCGGCGAGCAGCGCGGGTTCCCCGGCGTCGAAGAGGTAGGCCAGCATGTGCATGCTGATGCCATCGATACGGCAGGACAGCTCGGCCCCGGTGACCAGCGTGAGCCCCCGCGGCACCGCGGCGACGGCCTCGGCGTGCCCCCGCGTGGTGTCGTGATCGGTCAGCGCGACCACGTCCAGCCCGGCAGCGGCGGCCTTGCGCACCAGCTCGGCGGGGCTGTCCGTCCCGTCGGAGGCGGTGGAGTGGGTGTGCAGATCGATACGCACGGACGGACCCCCACCACGAACAGACGACCAGGAACGCCCCCCAGACTATCCGCACCCCTTCAACGCCCCGGACACCAGCGCCCCGAAAGGGGCGCGGGGAACCGCGCGCCCAGCCCCCACGAACCCGCACCCGCGCGCCTCCCCCGCCCCCACCCCGGTAGGCGCTACGGCTGAAGCAAGCGCCGCGACAACGCGCCGCAGGGCAGCAGCTCGATCTCCGCCCCCGCGTCCCGCAGATCCGTCAGCACCAGTTCCTCGTACATCAGCAGCCCCGCCTGCTCGGGCCACACCACCGCCCACAGCCACAGCCCCCCGGCCTCGCCCGCGAAGACGGCCCGGTCGCCCGGGGTGCCGGAGACATGCCACAGGGGCGTCGGCCGCCCCACCGCCAGCACCTTCGCCTCGGCGGGTTTCTCGACGGTCATGTACGGGCCCGGATCCGGTCCGTCGATCCCGGCGTAGCGCGCGCCGAGGCCGACACCGATCTCCTCGGCGATCAGGATCAGCTCGCTCGTCCCGCCGAGCGGGCCGGGCCCGGAGCAGGCCACGGCGGTGGCCCGGCCCCCGGTGCGGTCGTCGCCCGCGTACGCGATGCCGGTGAACAGCCAGCCCACGGGCAGCGGCCAGGGCATCCAGACCGGCACCTGGGTGTGGTGCACGACGACGGCGATGGAGTCGACGCTGGGCGGGACCACGGGCTGTACCGGATGGACCGCGCCGTGGACAGCGCACTGCCAGGAGTCGGCGAAGAGACCGGGAGCCCTGACCCGGCCACCGCACTTCGGGCAACTGGGTTCGCCCCTCATAGAGCCCCACGGTGCTACCCAGGTCCCGTCCCGTCAAGGACGATCACCCGTCCGCTCCGCCGGGTGTCCCCTCCGGCCTTCGCGCGGAGCGGGCTCCCGGCGGCGGGACCGGCGCGGGACGTACGTCCTGCGGCCCCTAAGCGGACCCGGCACGGCACCCGCCCGGCCCGCACCGCGGCGACGCTCCCGGCACCCGGATCCGGACCAACTGACCGGCCGGACAGGTGAGTGCGGCCACGCTCCCGGCATACGGATCCAGACCAACTGACCGGCCGGACAGGTGAGTTCCGTCACGGCGGGCCCGCGCACCGGCTCGGCCGAGCAGGACGCCCACGCCCGGTTCAGTCCAGCGGGACCTGCCCGCGCAGCGGGTCGCGGAGATCGGTGCCGTGGGCCAGCCATCGCTCCTGGAGCGCCGCCGCGCCATGCACCCGCTTCCACGCGGCCTCGTTCGGCGTCATCGGCAGCAGCGGCAGGAACCGTACGGGATCGAGGGGCGGGTCCAGTTCCAGGTCCTCGACCAGGCCGCCCGGCTCGGCGACCAGGACCGAGGTGAAGGGGGCGCCGGGCCACAGCGGCCCGCCCACGTCGAGCGAGGCACCGGGGGCCACGATCACGCCCTCGACCTGCGGTGACGCGGCGAGGACGGCAAGCGGGCGGAGCACCTTGTCGGTGTCGGCGAGCCCGGACCGTACGGAGATGACCAGCTCGGCGCGGGGGCCCTTCACCGGGTCGGCGAGCAGCGCGCCGGGGTCCGCCATGGGCTGGGCGGACATGCCGAGGGTGGCGTAGCGGACGAGGTCCCCCTCCGCCGCGGTCTCCTGGAAACGGAGCACCTCGACGCGGTCCGTGCCGAGGAAGGTGACGGCCGCGCGGGCGTCCGGCACACCGAGCGCGAAGCGCAACCGGGCCTCGACCAGAGGAAGAACATCAGCCATGCCGCGAGCATAGAACTCGTCAGTACCGGGCAAAGCAGCCCCTTGACACTTCGGCCGGCTGTTACTCTGGGCCGGTCGTCGGGCAGCGCACGGCAAGCGTCGGCCCACCGCCCGGCCGACACCGACGTATTCCCCGGGACTCCCCTCGGGGAAACTCCCCACGGGGAATGGATCGTCCCTCACCAGGGACCGGCCGGAGGAGGTGGGGCTGCAATGGACCGAAGTCGACCGTGCAGTATCACCCGCTCTTCCTGCCGCTGACGTAGCCGCCCCGCACAGGGCTTCCCGCTCTGGCCGGCTGCCACCTCTCGCGTTCTCGTCACCACGGAAGAGCACTCGTTTCGATCTGCGTGATCCGTCTGTACTTCCGCCTGTACTGACTCAGCAGCGAAGCTTGCGCAGCGCGTCACCGCGACGATGCGGTGCTCTCCGCTTTGTGGACGTGCCACCATCCCGTAGCACGGACGTCCTCATTCCGGGCAGTTCCACCCGTCGCAGGCCGCCGTGAGCTGCTGCTCCGTCGCGAAGGAGCCTGCCATGTCGATGATCCGTGACCTGCGCGCCGCCGTCCGCCCCGGCCGCCCCGCCCTGCGCAAGGACACCGGCGGTTACGACACCACCCGTGACCCCTCGACCCCCTCGGCGGTCGTGGACTGCGCCGTCTACCGCGACGGCGCCCGCGTGGAGACCCCGAGGCCGCTCACCCCGCAGGAGGCGATGCGTCAGGTGCGGCGCACCGGCGGCTTCGTGTGGATCGGGCTGCACGAGCCGACCGAGGCCGAATTCGCCGGGATCGCGGGCGAGTTCGGGCTGCACCCGCTGGCCGTGGAGGACGCGGTGCAGGCGCACCAGCGGCCCAAGCTGGAGCGCTACGACGACTCCCTGTTCACGGTCTTCAAGACCATCCACTACGTCGAGCACGACGAGCTGACCGCGAACAGCGAGATCGTGGAGACCGGCGAGGTGATGTGCTTCACCGGCCGGGACTTCTTCATCACCGTCCGGCACGGCGGGCAGGGCTCGCTGCGGACGCTGCGCCACCGGCTCCAGGACGACCCCGAGCTGCTCGTCAAGGGCCCCTCGGCGGTGCTGCACGCCATCGCCGACCATGTGGTGGACGGCTATATCGCGGTCGCCGACGCCGTGCAGGACGACATCGACGAGGTGGAGACCGAGGTCTTCTCGCCGGGTCGCAAGGGTGCCCCGCGCGGCACGGACGCGGGGCGGATCTACCAGCTCAAGCGTGAGGTGCTCCAGTTCAAGCGGGCGGTGTCGCCGCTGCTGCGGCCGATGCAGCTGCTCAGCGAGCGGCCGATGCGGCTGATCGACCCGGACATCCAGAAGTACTTCCGGGATGTCGCCGACCATCTGGCCCGCGTCCAGGAGCAGGTCATGGGCTTCGACGAGCTGCTCAACTCGATCCTCCAGGCCAACCTCGCGCAGGCGTCCGTGGCGCAGAACGAGGACATGCGGAAGATCACGTCATGGGCCGCGATCATCGCCGTACCGACCATGGTGTGCGGGGTCTACGGGATGAACTTCGACCACATGCCCGAGCTGCGGTGGCGCTTCGGCTACCCGATGGTCCTCGGGATCACCGCGCTGATCTGCTTCGGCATCCACCGGACACTGAAGCGCAACGGCTGGCTGTGAGGGAGGCCAGCGCCGGGGTGGGGGCGTCGTTACGCTTCTGCCATGACATCTGAGCTGGTCGACCGGGCCCTCGTCGAGGAGGCCACCAAGAAGTCCGGCCTGATCTGGGTCCGCGGGCCCGGGGCGGCGTCCCGCGCGCTGTGGCACAGCTGGCACGAGGGCGCGGCGTACGTGGTCGGCGACGGGCCGGGCGAGCAGCCGCTGCCGGGGCTGGCGGACGGGGCCGGGGCCGAGGTGACCGTGCGCAGCAAGGACAAGGGCGGCCGGCTGGTGTCCTGGGCGGCGGCGGTCACCGAGCTGGAGCCCGGGTCGCAGGCGTGGGAGACGGCGGTCGGCGAGCTGAAGGGCAAGCGGCTCAACGCCCCCGACGGCGAGGCGATGCCGGAGCGCTGGCGGCGTGAGTGCCGGGTGCTGCGGCTGACCCCGACGGGCGTCACGGCACCGCTCCCGGACGGCTCCCTGGCCGCACCTCCGCTGCCGACCCCGGCGACCACCCGGGAGCCGGTCCCGGCGGGGCTGCCCCGGCTGCTCTTCAAACGGCGTCGGTCCGCGAGCCGCTGAACGCGCCGCGAGCCGCCGACCGGCCGGAGACCCGCCGACCGGCCCCGGGCCGCCGACCGGGCCCGAGCCGCTAAGAGGTCGGCAACTGCTTCCCGTAATCCACCGTCTCGTCCTCGGCGGGCTCCTCCAGGGGGAAGTCCTTGCCCCAGTCGGAGAAGATGAGGGTGCCCGCGCCGCCCGCGCGGGACAGGAGGAGGGGGTAGGGGGTGCCCTCCAGGGAGACATCGAGGGTGCCGCCGGAGCCCTTGTCGCCGGTGATCCGGATGGTGCGGACGCCGGACTGCTCGTGACGGCCGTCGGTGGACAGGGTGCCGTGCAGCGTCAGCAGGCTGTCCAGCAGCATGTCCTTGTCGGTGAAGCCGCTGAACTTCTCGTACGAAGGGTCGCCCGCCGGCACCTTCACATACTTGCCGTCGAGCTTGCCGGCCGCGGCGGTGTCCGGCTCCTCGCCCGCCTCCCCGCCGGTCCAGAAACCGGCGTCCGCCATGAGGTACAGCTCCTCGCCGACCCGCAGCAGCTGGAAGGTCGCCCCCTCGGCGGTCACCGACCCGGTCCCGCCGTCCTGCTTCAGCTGCATGTCGAGCTTGTACGTCTTGCCGCCCGCCGTCACGCTCCCCGCCAGCCGCACCGCCGGCGCGGCCTCGGCGGCCGTGCGGGTCTTCGTCCGGATCTGGTCCGGGGACAGCTTGCCGACACCGTTGGTGCCCGCGTCGGGGTCCTCACCGCCGCCGCACCCGGTCAGCCCGGTCGCCGCGAGCACGACCAGGGCGCAGATCGCGCCCACCCCAGTGGTCCGGCGGAAACGGCCCCGGCGCATAACGATCACAGGTGACGCTGCCTTTCTGGCGGGTGTCCTCAGCGGCGTACGGCAGCGTACCGGGGCCCCGAACACGGGTCGGAGCCAGTCCGTCCGGACCCCCCACCAGCGCGGATCCGATCGGGACGGGCTAGCCTGAAGCCCGATCGAACCACCGATTCCGAGCGTTCTGGATACTCCGCGTTTTCAGTACGTTCCACGCATTCGACACATTCGGCCCCGGCCATGCCCGCCCGGCCCGCGAAGGAGGCGCAGTCATGGCCACCGGCGCACCCCGGATCTTTGTCTCGCATCTCTCCGGCATCGCCTGCTTCGACCCCAACGGCGACCAGGTGGGCCGGGTCCGGGACGTCGTGATGATGCTGCGCGTCGGGCACCGCCCGCCCCGGGTGCTCGGGCTGGTCGTCGAACTCTCCACCCGGCGCCGGATCTTCCTGCCCATGACCCGGGTCACCGGCATCGAGTCCGGCCAGGTCATCACCACCGGCGTGGTCAACGTCCGGCGCTTCGAGCAGCGGCCCACCGAGCGGCTGGTCTTCGGCGAGCTGCTGGACCGGCGGGTGACGCTCACCCAGACCGGCGAGGAGGTCACCGTCCTGGATCTGTCGGTGCAGCAGCTGCCCGCGCGCCGGGACTGGGAGGTGGACCGGGTCTTCGTCCGCCGGGGCCGCAAGAGCCGTACGGGCGGCTTCCGGCGGGCCCGCGGAGAGACGCTGACCGTGGAGTGGTCCGCCGTCACCGGGTTCACCCTGGAGGAGCAGGAGCAGGGCGCCGAGACGCTCCTCGCCACCTTCGAGCAGCTGCGCCCGGCCGACCTCGCCAATGTGCTGCACCATCTCTCCCCCAAGCGCCGCGCCGAGGTCGCCGCCGCCCTGGACGACGACCGGCTCGCCGATGTCCTCGAAGAGCTGCCGGAGGACGACCAGATCGAGATCCTCGGCAAGCTGAAGAAGGAGCGCGCCGCCGACGTCCTGGAGGCCATGGACCCCGACGACGCGGCCGACCTGCTCTCCGAACTCCCCGAGGAGGAGAAGGAGCGGCTGCTGAGCCTGATGCAGCCCTCCGACGCGGCCGACGTCCGGCGGCTGATGGCGTACGAGGACCGCACGGCCGGCGGTCTGATGACCACCGAGCCGATCGTGCTGCGCCCGGACGCCACCGTCGCCGAGGCGCTGGCCCGGGTCCGCAACCCCGATCTGTCCCCCGCGCTCGCCGCCCAGGTCTATGTCTGCCGCCCGCCCGACGAGACCCCGACCGGCAAGTACCTGGGCACGGTCCACTTCCAGCGGCTGCTGCGCGACCCGCCGTACACCCTGGTCAGCTCGCTCGTCGACGACGACCTCCAGGCGCTGGACCCGGACGCGGCGCTGCCGCTGGTCGCCGGGTTCTTCGCCACGTACGACATGGTCGCGGCGCCCGTCGTGGACGAGGGAGGGCGGCTGCTGGGCGCGGTGACGGTGGACGACGTGCTGGACCATATGCTGCCGGAGGACTGGCGGGAGACGGAGTTCCATCTCGGGGAGGGGGCGGTGACCGATGGCTCCTGAGCGGGAGAACCCCCGGGAGCACGGCACCCCGGCCGGGGCGACCGCCGCCACCCGGCCGCGCGCCCGTCTGGACCTGCCCCGGCCGCCGCGCCGCCGCCTCCTGCCCGACTGGGACCCGGACGCCTTCGGGCGGCTGTCAGAGCGGATCGCGCGGTTCCTGGGCACCGGGCGGTTCCTCGTCTGGATGACGGTCGTCGTCTTCGTCTGGGTGCTGTGGAACGTCGCCGCGCCCGAGGCGGTGCGCTTCGACGAGTACCCGTTCATCTTCCTGACCCTGATGCTCTCGCTCCAGGCGTCGTACGCGGCGCCGCTGATCCTGCTCGCGCAGAACCGGCAGGACGACCGGGACCGGGTCAATCTCGAACAGGACCGCAAGCAGAACGAGCGCTCGATCGCCGACACCGAGTATCTGACCCGCGAGATCGCCGCCCTGCGCATCGGCCTCGGTGAGGTCGCCACCCGGGACTGGATCCGCTCCGAGCTCCAGGACCTGGCCAGGGAGCTGGACGGACGCGCCGACGGCGACGCCCCGCGGGCATTCCCGGCGGAACGCCCGGGGGCACGTGACACAGAAGACCGGTGACAGGGCTTTCCGGGGGGCGCGTACGGCCCCGTACCATCGTCCTTATGGCTACGGAAGACGCGGTGCGTGAAGCACTGGCGACGGTGAACGACCCCGAGATCAACCGCCCCATCACCGAACTCGGGATGGTCAAATCGGTGGAGATCGGTGCGGACGGAGCGGTCGCGGTCGCCGTGTACCTGACGGTCTCCGGCTGCCCCATGCGTGACACGATCACCCAGCGGGTCACCGACGCCGTCTCGGCGATCGAGGGCGTCACGCGGGTCGATGTCACGCTCGACGTGATGAGCGACGAGCAGCGCAAGGAGCTGGCGACCTCTCTGCGCGGCGGCCGGACCGAGCGCGAGGTCCCCTTCGCCAGGCCCGGCTCGCTGACCCGGGTCTACGCGGTCGCCTCCGGCAAGGGCGGCGTCGGCAAGTCCTCGGTGACGGTCAACCTGGCGGCGGCGATGGCGGCCGACGGCCTCAAGGTGGGCGTGGTCGACGCCGACATCTACGGCCACAGCGTGCCGCGCATGCTGGGCGCGGACGGGCTTCCCACCCAGGTCGAGAACATGATCATGCCGCCGTCGGCGCACGGCGTGAAGGTCATCTCCATCGGCATGTTCACGCCGGGCAACACCCCGGTCGTCTGGCGCGGCCCGATGCTGCACCGGGCCTTGCAGCAGTTCCTCGCGGACGTCTACTGGGGCGACCTCGATGTCCTCCTGCTGGACCTGCCGCCCGGCACGGGCGATATCGCCATCTCGGTCGCGCAGCTGGTCCCCAACGCCGAGATCCTGGTCGTGACGACCCCGCAGCAGGCGGCGGCCGAGGTCGCCGAGCGCGCCGGGTCCATCGCGGTCCAGACCCACCAGAAGATCGTCGGCGTGGTCGAGAACATGTCGGGCCTGCCCTGCCCGCACTGCGGCGAGATGGTCGACGTCTTCGGCACGGGCGGCGGCCAGCTGGTCGCCGACGGCCTCACCCGCACCACCGGCGCCACGGTCCCGGTCCTCGGCTCCATCCCCATCGACGTCCGCCTCCGGGAAGGCGGCGACGAGGGCAAGCCGATCGTCCTCACCGACCCCGACTCCGCCGCCGGCTCCGCCCTGCGCGCCATCGCCGGAAAACTGGGCGGCCGACAGCGGGGCCTGTCGGGCCTGTCCCTGGGCATCACACCGAGGAACAAATTCTAGAGGGATCCGGAGGGGGCGACCCTACGGGAGCTGCCCGCGGGGATGGCCTGGTTGTGGGGGCACGGGCAACTCCGTGCCCCCGTGCGGCCGAGGGCAACCCACGCTTTTAGGGGCGCGGGGAACTGCGCGAGAAGCGACCACAACCCGCACCCGCGCACCCGCCACCCACCGCCCCCCAGAAAACCTACGCGTACCCGGCGATGTCCTTGATCACGGCAAACCCGAGCCCATACGCGCTCATACCCCTCCCGTACGCCCCGAGGTGCACCCCCTCCGCCGTGGACCCGGCCAGCACCCACCCGAACTCGGACTCCCGGTAGTGAAAGGCCCGCGGCACCCCGTCCACCGGCAGGGACAGCGTCGACCACTCCGCCCCCTCCAGATCGTCCGCGAGGACCCACGCGGTGTCCGTCTGCTGGTCCAGCCAGTCGTCCCGCAGACTGTGGTCCATCTGCCCCGGCCAGGTGACCGCCAGCAGTCCCACCCCGGCCAGCCACGCCGCCGAGGACACCGAGGTGGCCTCCAGCAGCCCCGTACCGTCGGCGCTGCGCCGGGACGGACTCGCGGCGACGGTCACGACGACCGCGAACCGCTCCCGCTCCTCCGCCGCCACCTCGCCGCCCCGCACGGAGGGCTCGTCACCGTGTCCGACCGAACCGTGCTCCACGGCCCCGTCGGCCGCCATGCCCACCTGCATCAGCCGGCGCGGCCCGGTGAACGCCTCGTCGAGGCCGTACCACGGGAAGGGTGCGCTCAGGTAACCGTCGACCGTGCGGCGCGCGGAGGACAGCGGTTGTCCGCCCTCCGCGGCCGGCGCCTGCGCGACGGCTCGACTCGTCGTCTCCATGTGCCCGGACGCCTCCTCGCTCTCGTCGGACCGGAGCGGCCCGCCCCCCTTCGGGCGTACTCGTCCGGTCCGCACAACAACTCGGCAGCATATCCACACCTGTGCGGGCATCCGGGAAAGCACCGGGCGCGTGGGTCGCCCGGACGGCGCGTTCACGCCGCGCCGTCCGTCGTACGGCTATGAGAAGCGTCACGTACGACGGATCTTGAACTTCCTTGATACGACGCCCGGTTGGGCCCGCGTCGACCGGGCGGACGCTCAGGTGGCGTCGGCGTCGAAGGGCGGGCGATCCTCGCGCGCGGGCTCCGGCTTCTTGGCCAGGTCGACACGGCCGGCGGAGGGAGCCGGAGAGCCGGACGGGTCAGCCGACCCGGAGGAGCCGGCCGCCTCGGACTCGCGGCCCTTCACGGCGTCCGCGACCTCGGCCATCTCCTTCTTCAGGTCGAAGCCGTTCCGGATCTCCTTCAGCCCCAGCTCGTCGTTGTCCAGCTGCTTGCGGATGAACGTCTTGGGGTTGAGATCCTCGAAGTCGAAGTCCTTGAACTCCGGTCCCAGCTCCTGCCGGATGTCCTCTTTGGCGCTCTCCGAGAAATCCCGGATCTTCCGTATCATCCGGGTCACGTCCTGGATGACCTTGGGAAGCTTGTCCGGACCGAAGACGAGCACGGCGAGGACGACGAGCGTCACCAGCTCAAACGTTCCTATGTCATTGAACACCTGAAGCTCCTTGCCATGTCCCGGGCCGGATCCAAGGTACCCGCCGATACTGTCCGACCGGTACCGCCCCGTGACGTCCGAGTGCGTGTATGCGACCGCTTTTTCCCGTTGTCCGCCGATGGGACCGGAGGGACGCACGGGAGGTTCGTACGGAATTCACCTTTTGTGCGCCTTGTCACCCTCCGTCGGACGAGCCCAGCACGAGCGAGACCGTCCGTTCCTCGCCGTCCCGGAGGAGCTTCAGCTCCAGCCGGTCGCCGGGGCGGTGCGAACGGGTCTTGACGATCAGCTCCTCGCCGGAGTGGACCCGCCGGCCGTCGATCTCGGTGATCACATCGCCGGGCTCGATCCCGGCCTCGTCCCCCGGGCCGCCCTCGGTGACCGGCGAGCCGCCGTCACTGCTCTCGGTGCCCACGCGGGCGCCGTCACCGGTGTAGTTCATATCGAGGGTGACGCCGATCACCGGGTGGGTGGCCTTCCCGGTGTTGATCAGCTCCTCGGCGACGCGTTTGCCCTGGTTGATCGGTATGGCGAAGCCGAGTCCTATCGAACCGGCCTGCGTGCCGTCCGGCTCGGAGCCGCTGCCCGCGGAGCGGATGGCGGAGTTGATGCCGATCACCCGGCCCTGGGAGTCCAGCAGCGGACCCCCGGAGTTCCCGGGGTTGATGGGGGCGTCCGTCTGGAGGGCGTCGACGTACGAGATGTCCGTGCCGTCGCTCTCGCCGCCGGCCGTGATGGGCCGGTCCTTGGCGCTGATGATCCCGGAGGTGACCGTGCCGGACAGATCGAAGGGGGCGCCGATGGCCACGACCGGGTCGCCGACCTGCACATTGTCGGAGTTGCCGAGCGGTGCGGGCCGGAGCCCCTTGACCCCGGACACCTTCACCACCGCGAGGTCGTAGCCGCCGTCGCTGCCGACCACCTCGGCCTTGGCGGTGTCCCCGCTGTTGAAGGTGACGGTGATCTCACCGCCGTCGCCCGCGGGCTCGACGACATGGTTGTTGGTCAGGATGTGACCGCTGCCGTCCAGCACGAACCCGGTACCGGTGCCGGACTCGGCGCCGCCGGACACATGCAGGGTCACCACGCTCGGCAGCGTCCGTGCCGCGATCCCGGCCACACTGTCCGGCGCCCGCTCGGCCGACTCCTTCCCGGCCTGCGGCAGCTCCACGGTGGTCCCGCCGTTCCGCTCCAGATACGCCCCCACCGCCCCGCCGAACCCACCGGAGACCAGCGCCAGCACCAGCGCGCCCCCGAGCAGCGTCCGCCGCCTGCGCCCTTGCCGCTCACCCTCCCCCGGCACCGCCGCCCCGGTCTGCTGCAACGGCCCCGACAGCCCCGTCGGCTGCGCCCAGGGGTCATACCGCCGCCAGGGGTCGACGGAAGCGCCGTGGGGGGCCGGGGGCGCGGGGTGGGGGCTGGGGTAGGGGGCGAGGTGCGGGCCGGGGTGCGCATCGACGGGGGGTACGCCATGGGCACCGCCGACGGGAGGCTGCGCGGCGGTGGCGGGCGGGTGCTGGGCGACGCCGCCGGGGTGCCCAGCGACATCCGCTGCGTGCTGGGCGAGCCCGCTGGAGGGGTGCCCGACGTGGCCTGCCTGCTGGGCGAGCCCACCGGAAGGCTGACCGACGCCGCCTGCCTGCTGGGCGAGCCCACCGGAAGGCTGGGCAACGTGGCCTGCGTGCTGGGCAGAACCGGCCGAGGGCTGACCGACATGGCCTGCGTACTGGTCAAAACCCCCGGAAAGCTGACCGACGCCGCCTACCTGCTGGGCAGGGCCGCCGGAGGGCTGGGCCACATCGCCTGCGTGCTCGGCAAGACCGGTCGACGGCTGGGCAAAGCCGCCCGGGGACTGGGCAACGCCCCGCACCGCCCCGACCGGAGGCCCCGCGCTCCCCTCGACCGAGGGCGCGCCCGAGGTCTGTCCCGGCACACTGGCCCCAGCCTGCCCAGGCGCACCCGCACCCGTCCCGCCGGGCATACCCGCGCCCCCGCCCTGCTGCTGCGGAACGCCCGCCGCGACCGCCGTGCCCCGCGCCGGAGTGGCCGCCGGATGCTGCACCGGCGGCGCCGGAGCCCACGGCCCGGGTTCACCGTAGGGCGGGGTGCTGTAGGGGTCGGGGTCGTGCAACGGCTTGGGCTGCTCGACAGCCGCCCCGGCATCTACGGCCGCACCGGCATCGACAGCCCCACCAACGCCAGTCACCGCATCGGCATCGCCAGCCCCACCGGCACCAGCCACCGCACGAGCATCGGATGCCACCCCGGCACCAGTTGGCGCCCCGGCACCTGCTGCCACCCCCACGTCAAGGGCAACCCCGGCATCCGCACCCACCCGAGCATCCGCCCCCGGCACGGCATCCACCGCCCCCACAGGCCGCTCCAGCACAAAGTCACCGTCCCCCGGAGCCTCCCCCGAGCCCGAGTCCGCGCCCACGTCCTCCCCCGCGCCCGCCTCCGGACGCCTCAGCTCGAAATCGGCGTGGGGGTCGTGGGAGTCATGAGAACCGACGGCGTAGCCATCCGCACCCGAACCGGCCCCCGCGTCGGCCGGTGGCGGCCCGCTCGGTGCCGGGTGACCCGCTGGGCCCTGTGTGGGCTTCCCCTCGTCCATGCTCTCCCCACAGCTGGCCGCGACCGGCCGCGCAGGCGGTGGCCGCGGTACGTCGACTCCGCGCCCGGCAGCCTGCCGAAGGCGCGGTCCACCCAGAATTCAACCAGGTTCACCCCGCCCGCGAGCGACGCTCCGGCTCAGCGGGCCGAGGCGGAGGGGCCGGGCGGCGGTGGGGTGGCCGAGCCGGGGAACTGTCCGGCGAGCAGACCCGAGGTGGTGGCGTCGGACGCTTCCAGCCACGCCGCCAGGGTGAGCGGCGGGGTCGCGGAGAACGGTCGTATCAGCGGGGACATCGCGGCGGCCCCGGCCTCCACGGCCGCGGTCAGCGGATGCGTCACCCGCCGGTCCTGCGGTCCGCCGGGCAGCAGCGGCGCGGACACCTCCGTGGCGGCCACGGAGGAGTCGAGCGACTGCTGTCCCTGGGCGAGCAGCGGTCCCGCGCCGCGCCGGCGCTGGCTCTCCGCCGCGGTGGTGGTGGCACCGGTGGCCGGGGTGCGCATCGGCGTCACATTGCTGCCGTTGCCACCACGGGCCTCGTTGGTGGTGTCGCCCGGCAGGCCCGTGGTGACCCCGCCGAGGGCGATCGCGGCCAGCGACACCGCTCCGGCGGCGGCGAAGGCGAACCGGCGGCGGCCACGGGAGGCGGCGGCCCGATCGGCGTCGTGCCGCCCGACCTCGTGGATACGGAAGCCGCGCTGGGGGGCCGCGGCGGCCGGGAGCAGGGTGCCGGGCCGCCGGGCGGAGAGGTGGTCGAAGTCGAAGCGCTCGCCGCCACGCTTCGGGCCGAGGATCCCGGGCGGTCCGCCGGGGATCCCGTCGAGGAAGCTCCGCTCGTCGAGCGGGTCGCCCCCTTCGCCGTCACCGCCGCCGGGCAGCCCCTGGAGGCGGGCCAGAAAGCTCGCGGAGGGGGGTGGGGGGGCGGCCTCCGCGAAGACGTTCTTCAGTCGGCGCTGGGCGTCGACCTCCGCCCGGCACCGGGCGCAGGTGGCCACATGCGCGAGCACCCGCTCACGCGACTCATGACCGAGCTCGCCGTCCACCAGGGCGGCGAGTCGGTCTCCCAGATGCTGTTCTGCCAGGCGCTCCTCGGCAGACTTCGGCCGTGAACCACTCACGCGGACGCGCCCCCTCCCCCCAGAGCGGGCACACGCGACGCGAACGAGCGGCGCTCGGCGCGCGCCTCCGGCGAGCGGTGCGCGAGGGCCTTGCGGAGCTGGGAGCGACCGCGGTGGATCCGGGAGCGGACCGTGCCCAGCTTCACGCCGAGGGTCGCGGCGATCTCCTCGTACGACAGTCCTTCGATGTCGCACAGGACGACCGCGGCGCGGAACTCGGGCGCGAGGGTGTCCAGCGCCTGCTGGACGTCCGCGTCGAAGTGGGCGTCGTTGAAGACCTGCTGCGGGTTGGGCTCGCGGCTGGGCAGGCGCTCGGCCGCGTCCTCACCGAGGGCGTCGAAGCGGATGCGCTGCTTGCGGCGCACCATGTCCAGGAAGAGATTGGTGGTGATGCGGTGGAGCCAGCCCTCGAAGGTGCCCGGCGTGTAGGTCGACAAGGACCGGAAGACCCGGACGAAGACCTCCTGGGTGAGATCCTCGGCGTCGTGCTGGTTGCCGGTGAGGCGGTAGGCGAGCCGGTACACCCGGCCGCTGTGCGTGCTGACGATCTCCTCCCACGTGGGCGGAGTCCACGCCTGCCCGTCCGCGTCGGTGGAGAAGGTCGCGGTCTGGGTCTGGCCAGCGGCGTGGCTGTGGTCAGCAGCGGTGTTGTTCACGGATTTCGGCCTGCCCGCCGACCTGAGAAAGCGCCGCAGCACTCCTCCCCGATCCACAGGTCCGGCCGCACCTCCCCTGTCGGCTCTGGTGGTGTCCAGTGGAGCCCCTACCATAGCCACCTCGCCCGTTAGCTCCCCATAAGCGGTTTTGCAAGAGTTTGATCTGTGCTGATACGGCTCATGCGGCTGCGTCAGCACTTGGTCTTCCCACCGCTCGCCGTCGTGATCCAACCGTGTCCCCCCGTAGTCGCGCACACCCTTCTAAACGCCCGGTCCCATCTGCGGGTTCCCGGCGCCAACGGATACAGTCACGCCGAAGGACCAACGGGGACAGGAGAGGGTCATTACCGGCAACCGGCAGACGAGCTGGGCGTTCGCCGACGCCTATGTCGCCGAGGACGAAGCGCTGCACTGGGCCCGCGACCGGGCCCTTGACGCAGGGCTGCGCTCGGTGTCGCCCGGCACGGGTGCCGCGTTGCGGCTGCTGGCGGCCTCGGTGGACGCCAAGGCGGTCGCGGAGATCGGTACCGGCACGGGAGTCTCCGGAATCCATCTGCTGCACGGGATGCGCGCCGACGGGGTGCTGACGACCGTGGATCCCGAGCCGGAGCACCAGCAGTTCGCCCGGCAGGCGTTCCGCGCCTCGGGCTTCGCCGGCAACCGGGCCCGGTTCATCCCCGGCCGGGCCCTGGACGTGCTCCCCCGGCTCGCGGACGCGGGCTACGACCTCGTGTTCTGCGACGGTGACCGGCTTGAGGTCCTCGACTACCTCGCTGAATCGTTGCGCCTGCTGCGCCCCGGTGGCCTGGTGGTTTTCGAGGGTGTCTTCGCCAACGGCCGGACGGTCGACTCGGGTCCGCAGCCCACGGAGGTGCTGCGGCTGCGTGAGCTGCTGCGGTCCGTGCGGGAGAGCCAGGAGCTGGTGACGTCCCTGCTGCCGATGGGCGACGGCCTGCTGTGCGCGGTCAAGCGCTGACCCTGCGCCGGCCCTGCCTCCACCTCTCCCCCCATCCCTCTCCCCTCCGCTGTTTCTGCCGAGCCGGGGAACGAGCAACCGCCCCGGCACCGGAAAGGTGCGGGGGCGGCTGAAAGGGTATGGCCGCTCGCGACCGGCACCTTCATGGGCGCTCTGGTCAGCCCACGACCTTCTTGAGGGCGTCGCCGAGCGCGTCGGCCTCGTCCGGGGTCAGCTCGACGACGAGCCGACCGCCGCCTTCGAGCGGAACGCGCATGACGATGCCCCGCCCCTCCTTGGTCACCTCGAGCGGGCCGTCACCCGTCCGCGGCTTCATGGCCGCCATGCTCGTTCCCCTTCCTGAAACCAGCTCAATCGTCAAAGCCGACGGCCCACTGAAGGGCACGCGCAGCCCCTGAGCGGGACACGCGCCACCGGCATCGAACACATTGCTTCCCAGCCATTATCCCGCATCGTGCGACCCGATGACCAACATCGGTCGGCATCGCTTGGGCAACGCGCCCGAGCAAAACCACCCAATTCGGCGATCGGAACGCGATACCCCGCGCCCGCACAGACTTCCGGCCGCCGGAATCGGGCCCGAATTCTTTGACGCAGGTCACACGTCCGTTCCAGTGCTTCGGCGGTGATCTCCGCCATGCTGTCCCCAGGACACGACCTACCGTTCGGTACGCCGCCGGACGACCTGCGACGGAGGGGACCCGCCATGGCCGACACCGTGCTCTTCGAGGTGAGCGACGGACTCGCGACGATCACCCTGAACCGCCCGGAGGCGATGAACGCGCTGGACGTCGTCACCAAGGTCGCCCTGCGCGAGGCGGTGCGGTCGGCGGCCGACGACCCCGGGGTACGGGCCGTGCTGCTGACCGCCGCCGGGGAGCGGGCGTTCTGCGTGGGCCAGGATCTCAAGGAGCACATCGGGCTGCTCGCGACGGACCGCGAGGCGGGCGGCGGGCAGACCATGAGCACCGTACGGGAGCACTACAACCCGATCGTCAGGGCGCTGGCGGGGATGGCGAAGCCCGTGGTGGCCGGGGTGAACGGGGTCGCGGCCGGGGCCGGCTTCGGCTTCGCGCTCGCGGCGGACTACCGGGTGGTCGCCGACACCGCGTCCTTCAACACGTCCTTCGCGGGCGTCGCCCTCACCGCCGACTCCGGGATCTCCTGGACGCTGCCCCGGCTCGTCGGCCCCGGCCGCGCCGCCGACCTGCTGCTCTTCCCCCGCGGGGTCAAGGCGCAGGAGGCGTACGACCTGGGGATCGCGAACCGGCTGGTGCCCGCCGCCGAGCTGCGCGCCGAGGCCGAGAAGGTCGCCCGCGCGCTGGCCGCCGGGCCGACGGTCGCCTACGCGGCGCTGAAGGAGTCCCTGGCCTACGGCTTCTCCCACTCCTTCGAGGAGACGCTGGAGAAGGAGGACGAACTTCAGACGCGGGCCGGGGCGTCCGAGGACCACGCGATCGCCGTCCAGGCCTTCGTCAACAAGGAGAAGCCGAAGTATCTGGGGCGGTGAGAAACCCCGGGGGCCCGCTACGAGGTGCCTCTCGCGACGCACGCCTCCAGGTGGTCGTCCACCAGTCCGCACGCCTGCATCAGGGCGTACGCCGTGGTCGGGCCGACGAAGCGCAGGCCGCGCTTCTTCAGGGCCTTGGACAGGGCGGTGGACTCGGGGGTGATCGCCGGGACGTCGGCGATGTTCTTCGGGACCGGGCGCAGGGTCTGGTCGGGGGCGTGCGACCAGATCAGCTCGTCCAGCTCGCCGGGGGCCCAGTCGGCGAGCACGCGCGCGTTGGCCATGGTGGCGTCGACCTTCGCGCGGTTGCGGATGATGCCGGGGTCGGCGAGCAGACGTTCGCGGTCGGCGTCGGTGAAGCGGGCGACCTCGGCGATGACGAACCCGGCGAAGGCCGTACGGAACCCGGGGCGGCGGCGCAGGATGGTGAGCCAGGACAGGCCGGACTGGAACGCCTCCAGGCAGAGCCGCTCGAACAGCGCGTCGTCGCCGTGGACCGGGCGGCCCCACTCCTCGTCGTGGTACGTCACGTAGTCGGGGGTGGACAGGGCCCAGGGGCAGCGCAGCGCGCCGTCCGCACCGGGGACCGCGGATCCGTCGCTCACTGGTGGTCCCCCTCGGCGGGCTTGCCGAGGTCCACGTAGCCGTCGTCGAGGTCGGCGTGGCCGCGCCCGGTGCGCGCGCCCGCCAGCGCGGACTCCAGGTCGGCGATCCGGGCGTCCCGCTCGGCCAGCTCGGCCGCGACGCGGTTCAGGGCGTCGTCCACGTCCTCCATGCGGTAGCCGCGGACGGCGAGCGGGAAGCGCAGGGCGTCGACGTCCGCGCGGCCGAGCGGGCGGTCCGGGGGCAGCGGGTCGCGCAGCCGCTGGGGCGCCGCCTCGGGCAGCGGGCCGGTGCCGTCACCGCCGCCGACGACCGCGAGGGTGACCGCGGCGACCACGACGGCGAGCGCGACGACCAGGAACAAGAACATGACCATCGGGTGTGCCCCCACGCTGGGTGTGCTCGATCTGAGGTGTCTGAGGTGTTCGGCTCCGATCGTGCCATGCGAGTCTGACAGTAGGCTCGCGGACGGCCGACAAAGGTCACGGACCAGGATGAACACAGTCGGTACGTCGATACGTACGTCGGGACGAGGAGGGGCGCAGGGGATGCTCAGGCTGGGCAAGAGGGATTTCGCAGCGCACGAGCCGGTGATCATGGCGATCGTGAACCGGACCCCGGACTCCTTCTACGACCAGGGGGCGACCTTCCATGACGAGGCGGCCCTCGCGCGCGTGGAGCGGGCCATCGCCGAGGGGGCCGCGATCATCGACATCGGCGGGGTGAAGGCCGGCCCCGGCGAGGAGGTCACGGCCGAGGAGGAGGCGCGGCGCACGGTCGGGTTCGTCGCGGAGGTGCGGCGGCGCCACCCGGACGTGGTGATCAGCGTGGACACCTGGCGCGCCGAGGTCGGCGAGGCGGTCTGCGAGGCCGGGGCGGATGTGCTGAACGACGCCTGGGGCGGGGTCGATCCACGGCTGGCGGAGGTGGCGGCGCGCTACGGGGCGGGGCTGGTGTGCACGCACGCCGGGGGCGCCGAGCCGCGTACGCGTCCGCATCGGGTGACGTACGACGATGTGGTGGCCGACATTCTGCGGGTGACCGTGGGGCTGGCGGAGCGGGCGGTCGCGCTCGGGGTGGACCGGGAGTCGGTCATGATCGATCCGGGGCACGACTTCGGGAAGAACACGCGGCACAGTCTGGAGGCGACGCGGCGGCTGGGGGAGCTGGTGGACACGGGGTGGCCGGTGCTGGTGTCGCTGTCCAACAAGGACTTCGTGGGGGAGACCCTGGACAAGCCGGTCAAGGAGCGGGTGCTGGGGACACTGGCCACGACCGCGGTGTCGGCGTGGCTGGGGGCGCGGGTGTACCGGGTGCACGAGGTGGCGGAGACGCGCGAGGTGCTGGAGATGGTGGGGGCGATCGCGGGGCATCGAGGGCCGGCGGTGGCGCGGCGGGGGCTGGCGTAGGGCTGTTCCTCGCCCCCGCCGCCCCTGCCCTTCCCGTCCCTGCCCTTCCCGTCCCTGGGGGCCGCACCCCCAGCCCCCCTTCGCCCCCTGGCCTCTTTCAGCCCTTTCCGCTCTTTCCGCTCTTTAGCGGCCCGTCTCCTTCGACACCAGGGACACCGCCTCGTCCACGTCGTCCGTGACGTGGAACAGGAGGAGGTCCTTCTCCGCCGCCTTGCCCTGGGCCACCAGGGTGTTGCGCAGCCAGTCGAGCAGGCCGGTCCAGTAGTGGGTGCCGAACAGGACGATCGGGAAGCGGGTCACCTTCTGGGTCTGGACGAGAGTGAGGGCCTCGAAGAGTTCGTCGAGGGTGCCGAGGCCGCCGGGCAGGACCACGAAGCCCTGGGCGTACTTGACGAACATCATCTTGCGGACGAAGAAGTAACGGAAGTTCAGACCGATGTCGACATAGGGGTTCAGCCCCTGCTCGAAGGGGAGTTCGATGCCCAGGCCGACGGAGACACCGCCCGCCTCCAGGGCGCCCTTGTTCGCGGCCTCCATCGCGCCGGGTCCGCCCCCGGTGATCACCGCCCAGCCGGCCTCCACCAGCGCCCCGCCGAGCCGCACGCCCGCCTCGTACTCCGGAGAGTCCACGGGCGTGCGGGCGGAGCCGAAGACGCTGATCGCGGGCGGCAGTTCGGCGAGGGTGCCGAAGCCTTCGATGAACTCCGACTGGATGCGCAGGACCCGCCAGGGGTCGGTGTGGACCCAGTCGGAAGGGCCGCCCGCGTCCAGGAGGCGCTGGTCCGTCGTGCTCGCCGTCACCTGACCGCGCCGCCGCAGGACCGGTCCGAGGCGCTGCTCCTCCGGCGGCTGGTGCTTGCCCTCAGGGTTGCCGGTGGCCATGTGCGCTCCCTCCGATCGGGTCCCGCCCCGGCGCCGGCGGCCGGGGCCGCGGATCCGGGGAGGGACGTCTTTCCACCTCAGCGTAGATCTACGCCGGTTACACGCGGGGGACGTCGGCGTGTCCGGCCCGGAGCGGGCTCCCGGACAACCGGCCGGAAAGCTCCCCTACACCGTCAGCCAGGACCTCAGCCGCTCCTCGGCCGCCAGGATCTTCCCGGTTTCGACCCGTTCGTCCCGCTTGTGGGCCAAATGCGGGTTGCCCGGGCCGTAGTTGACCGCGGGGACGCCCAGCGCGCTGAACCGGGAGACGTCCGTCCAGCCGTACTTGGGCATCGGCGTGCCGCCGACCGCCTCGATGAACGCCGCCGCGGCCGGGTGCGACAGCCCCGGCATCGCCGCGCCGCTGTGGTCGACGACCTCGAAGTCCGTCACCCCGCAGTCCGCGAAGACCTCATGGACATGGGCGACGGCCTCGGCCTCCGTACGGTCGGGGGCGTAGCGGAAATTGACGGTGACCACGCACTCGTCGGGGATGACATTGCCCGCCACCCCGCCCGAGATACCGACCGCGTTCAGGCCCTCGCGGTACTCCAGGCCGTCGATCACCGGGTAACGCGGCTCGTACGCGGCGAGGCGGGCCAGGATCGGGGCGGCGGCGTGGATCGCGTTGGAGCCCATCCAGGAGCGCGCCGAGTGCGCGCGCTCCCCCTTGGTCCTCAGCAGCACCCGCAGGGTGCCCTGGCAGCCGCCCTCGACCTGACCATCGGAGGGTTCGAGGAGCACCGCGAAGTCGGCCGCGAGCCACTCCGGGTGGGCGGCGGCGAGATGCCGCAGGCCGTTGCGCTCGGCGGCGACCTCCTCGTTGTCGTAGAAGATGAAGGTCAGGTCGCGGTTGGGGGCCGGGACCGTCGCCGCGATGCGCAGCTGGACCGCCACGCCGGACTTCATGTCGCAGGTGCCGCAGCCCCACAGCACCCCGTCCGCGTCCAGCCGGGAGGGGACGTTGTCCGCGATCGGTACGGTGTCGATGTGCCCGGCGAGCACCACCCGCTCCGCGCGCCCCAGCTCCGTACGGGCGACGACGTTGTTGCCGTGGCGGTCGACCGTGAGGTGCGGCAGGGCACGCAGCGCCTGCTCGACGGCGTCGGCGAGCGGCTTCTCGGTGCCGCTCACGGACGGGAAGTCGACGAGCCGCGCGGTCAGCCGGGCGGCGTCCAGGGTGAGGTCAAGCGGGGTGTCGGACATGCCCCGACACTATCGCCGCGAGGGCGGGGCACCCGCCGACACCCACACGGCCCCCTGCTCTGACGCCGCCGACGTCCGGCGGCCCGACGCACCGCTCGGGCGCCGCCCAGCCGCCCGTCCGGCCCCACAGCCGCCCGCCCGCCAGCACCCCCGAGCCGCTCAGCCCCGGCACACCCGCCTCCGGCGAGCACCCGGCCACGGCGGCGCGGCTGCCAGGGCCGGTCCGGGCCGCTCTCCGGCGGCGGCGCGCAGGGGAGTGTCGTCCTGCCCATGAACGGTCCGCCCGGACGAGGCGCCCGCCCGACACCCACCCACCCGAACCCGCGGGATACCGACCGCCCAGCCTCCCGGCTACCCGCCCGTCGACCGCCGTCCGTCCATGAACACCCGCCCGGCCCCCACAGACTCCCGGCCACCCAACGCACCACGAGACCGCCACCCGCCCGACCACCCCGCTGCCCGCCCAACGCCCGACCGGCCCAAGCGAACCCCCACCCCTCGACCAACCCTCCGCCGACCAACCGCCCACCCGTGGCCGCCCGTCAACACCCGGCCCCCTCCACCGCCCCGCCACCCCACCCCCACCCCCACGCCCGCCCATCCGGCGCCGCCGGTCGCCCTTCCGTACATCCTTTCGTCGCTCCGCGGAAGCGGTCCCGCAAGCTCCAGTACCTTGGACGGGTGTCAGAGCCGTCCCCTTCACCCAAGCGTCCCGGTCGTCTCCTGCGTCTCGGAGCGGCCTTCGTGGTCCTGCTCGCCGTGGCGGGCTACCTCGTCGTGCAGTACGTCACCGGCGCCTCGGGGTCGGGCTGCAAGGTCGTCGCGGGTGACGGGGCGGACAGAACGTACGAGTTCACGCCCGAGCAGGCGGTGAACGCGGCGACCATCTCCGCCGTCGGCACCGCTCGCGGGCTGCCCGAACGGGCCGTCACCATCGCGCTGGGCACCGCGATGCAGGAGTCCGCGCTGCGCAACCTCGACCACGGCGACCGCGATTCGCTCGGCCTCTTCCAGCAGCGGCCGTCCCAGGGCTGGGGCACCGAGCAGCAGATCATGGACCCGGTCTACTCGGCGAACGAGTTCTACGAGCACCTCGAAAAGGTGCCGGACTACACCGAACTCCCGCTCACCGAGGCCGCCCAGCTCGTCCAGCGCAGCGGCTTCCCGACCGCGTACGCCAAGCACGAGCCGGACGCCCAGCTGCTCGCCGACGCCTTCACCGGCCGCTCCGCCGCCACCCTGACCTGCGCCGGCCGCCCCGACACCACACAGCCCCAGGGGCAGGCGCGGGCCGCCGGTCCGGACGCCGTGCGCTCCGCCCTCGTACGGGACTTCGGGCAGTTGGAGCAGACCGGCGCCGAGGTGAGCGCGGACGGGCAGGGCACGCCGTCGCCCAGCCCGACCGGGGTCACCACCGAGACCAGCGGGCGGACGGTGACCGTGCCGGTGACGCCGGACACCAACGAGGCATCGGGCAGCACCGCCGAGGAGCGCGGCTGGCAGGTCGCGCACTGGGCGGTGGCCAACGCCTCGGCGCTGCGCATCGAGAACGTCTCGTTCGCGGGCCGGCAGTGGACCGCCGGGACGTCCGACGAGCCGTGGACGACGGTGGACGCGGGGGACGACACCTCGCGGGATGCCGTACGGATCGTCACCGCACGCTAGTGCGATCGGTCACCCTCGGGGGGTAGCCCGGGGCGGTCGCGGCGCGGGGGTGCGCAGGTTTTCGCGCGGTCACCCCGCCCTTCGGCGAATCCCTTGGGGGCACAGGGCCGTAAGGATTCGGCAGACATTCCCACCGAGTGCTCTTTGCCCGTTTTTATCCGCAACCGATAATGCGACGCATTACCAACTCTTTACGTTGGCGCTCCGCAACCTCTCCGGGGGGTCGAGCGGTAGTCACTGCGTCCGAGCCCGGACAGCGGGCCGCCGAATGAACCCTCGTGAGGCGGTCAACTCCCGGGCCGGACAGGACACTTCACCGTTCTCTTCCGTCAAAGGAGCATCATGTCCCTCCCCCTGACCCGCCGGATCGCCCGTGCCGCGCTGCTCGTCGCTGCGGGAGCGGCTGCCGGGGTCGGTGCGGCCGGCTCCGCCAGCGCGGCCCCCGAACTGCCCGCCACCCCCAACCTCGGCGGCCTGACCGCCCTCGACGGCGCGAGCGTCGGCAACACCGTCGACGGCGCGGCGCGCAGCGTCACCGATGTGGCGGGCGAGACCGGCGGCAAGACCGTGAAGCAGACCGTGCCGGCCGCGGGCAGGACCACCGGACAGGCGGCGAAGACGGCGACGCCGGCCGCGCAGAAGGCCGCGGGTGACGTCGCCGGGTCCGCCGGGGCGGTCGTGGGAGAGACCGCGAAGACCGCGACCAAGGGCGGTCTGCCGACCGAGGGCCTGACCAAGGGCGGCCTGCCCCTCAAGGGGCTCCCGCTGGGCTGACCCGTCCGAGCCGTGCGCGGTGGGTGTTCGCGGGGGGTGCCCCGGGCGCGGGGCTTCCCCGGGTCCCTCCACGCATGTTCATCCCCCCGCGAGCCGCGCCACCGCCGCGCGCACCCGCTCGTCCGTCGCCGTCAGCGCCACGCGGACGAAGTTCTCGCCCGCCTCGCCATAGAAGTCCCCCGGCGCCACCAGGATGCCCAGGTCGGCCAGGTGGGCGACCGTGTCCCAGCAGGACTCGTCCCTGGTCGCCCACAGATAGAGGCTGGCCTCACTGTGCTCGATGCGGAAGCCGTGGGCGAGCAGGGCGGCGCGCAGGGCCTCGCGCCGGGACGCGTAGCGCTCGCGCTGGACGCGGACGTGCTCGTCGTCGCCGAGGGCCGCCACCGCCGCCGCCTGGGTCGGCGCGGAGGTCATCAGGCCGCCGTGCTTGCGGATCTCCAGGAGGGGGCCCAGGACCGCCGGATCGCCCGCCAGGAAGGCGGCGCGGTAGCCGGCCAGGTTGGAGCGCTTGGAGAGGGAGTGGACGGCCACGATGCCGTCGTACGAGCCGCCGTTGACGTCCGGGTGCAGGACCGAGACCGGGTCGGCCTCCCAGCCCAGCTCCAGATAGCACTCGTCGGAGAAGACCAGGATGCCGTGGGCCCGCGCCCAGGCGACGATCCTCGTCAGCTCCGCCTTCGGCAGGACCTGCCCCGTCGGGTTGGACGGGGAGTTCAGCCACAGCAGCTTCAGGCCCTCGGGGTCGAGGGCGGTCGGGTCGTCGTAGACCTCGTACTGTGCGCGGGCCAGCCGGGCGCCCACCTCGTAGGTCGGGTAGGCCAGGCGCGGGTGGGCGACCCGGTCGCCGGGGCCCAGGCCCAGCTGGGTGGGGAGCCAGGCGACGAGTTCCTTCGAGCCGACGATCGGCAGGACGTGGTGGTGGGTGACGCCTTCGGCGCCGAGGCGGCGGGTGAGCCAGCCGGTGATCGCGTCGCGCAGCTCGGGCGTGCCCCAGACCGTCGGATAGCCCGGCGAGTCCGCCGCCGCGATCAGCGCCTTCTGGATCACCTCGGGGACCGGGTCGACCGGCGTGCCGACCGAGAGGTCGACGATGCCGTCCGGGTGGGCCTCGGCGGTCTTCTTGAACGGGGCCAGCCTGTCCCAGGGGAAGGTGGGCAGACGGTCGGTGACTGCGGACACGGGTTCGTGCTCACTTTCGATTGCGCGCTGGTACGGCGAACGCCCCGGCCCCGTCCGGCGATCGTGGTGATCAGGCCGTACGGGACCGAGGCGGTGCGAGGCGGTGCGGCGCGCGCTCAGCCGTTCTGCGGCGGCAGCGCGGCGATGAAGGGGTGGTCCCGCTCGATCAGCCCGAGTTTGCTGGCGCCACCGGGAGAGCCCAGCTCGTCGAAGAACTCGACGTTCGCCTTGTAGTAGTCCTTCCACTCCTCCGGAGTGTCGTCCTCGTAGAAGATCGCCTCGACCGGGCAGACCGGCTCACAGGCACCGCAGTCGACACATTCGTCCGGGTGGATGTACAAGGACCGGGAGCCCTCGTAGATGCAGTCGACCGGGCACTCCTCGATGCACGCCTTGTCCTTGACGTCGACACAAGGCTGCGCGATGACGTAGGTCACGCTGTCGTTCCTCCTCGATACGGGCGCTGGCGGGCCACCTCGGGCTCCGCCGCCTGGCGCGCAAAAGCGCGGCGTCGTCGATGCCCACACCTAGTATCTCCGTTCTTGGGCTTGATCCGTACAGGAGGGGTGGATTGACCTGTGGAAATCTCGGCGAGCGGGCGCCTCGTGGTCCGAATCAACGCGGCTGACGTGGGCAAACGGGTCTCCGTCCGGCGGCGTCTCGATCCCCGGGACACCCGGGGTGAATTCACCGACACGGTGGGTGTTCTCACATCCTGGGACAATGGTGTGCTGGTGATCACACGCCGGGACGGCGAACGCGTCCGGATCGTGGAGTCCACGCTGGTCGCGGGCAAGGTGGTGCCGCCCGCGCCGGCCCGTCGCCGGGGGCCCTCGGCGACGTACGACGAACTGGCCCGGGTCTCCTCGCGCGCGTGGCGTCCGCTGGAGAGCGAGCGGCTCGGCGACTGGGAGCTGCGGGCCGCCGCCGGGTTCACCCGCCGGGCCAACTCGGTGCTGCCGCTGGGCGATCCCGGACGGCCGCTGGACGCCGCGCTGGACGCCGTGCGCGACTGGTACGGCGCGCGGGGGCTGCCCGCGTACATCCAGACCGCCACCGGCGCCGAGGGCACCCAGGAACTGCTGTGCGCGTGGCTCGCCGAGCGGGGGTGGGTGCGGGAGGTGAGCGCCGAGCTGTGGATCGGCGCGCTCGCGCCGGTCGCCGACCGGGCGGAGGGCGCGGGGGTCGTGCTGGCCCGCGAGGCGGATGCCGGGTGGCTGGCGCGGTACCAGCGCAAGGGGGTGAGCGAGGTGGCGCTACGGGTGCTCGGTAGCGGGCCCTCGGTGTGGTTCGCCAGTGTGCCCGGGGAGGGGGCGGCGCCCGCCGCGATCGGGCGGTGTGTGGTGGACGGGCGGTGGGCCGGGTTCGCCGCCGTGGAGGTGGATCCGGCGCTGCGGCGGCGGGGTCTGGCCACCGAGGTCATGGCCGCGCTCGCCCGGCGGGCGCTCACCGAGGGCGCCTCGGCCGGCTGGCTCCAGGTCGAGACGGACAACACCCAGGCGCGGGCGCTGTACGGCAGGCTGGGCTTCGACGCGCATCACACGTACCACCATTTCCGGGCCGGCCACTGAGCCCGGTCCGGGCGGGCGCGGAGTCCCTACCGGGCTTGCGCGCCGAGTGCCATCCGGACCGGGCGTCGAGTCGCCCGCGGGCCGAGGGCCGAGTGCCGGTCGGGCTTGGGCGCCGAGTGCCGGTCGGGCTTGGACGCCGAGTACCGTCCAGGCCAGGCGCCGAGTCCTCGTCAGGTCCGGGGGCCGGATCCCGTGCCCTCGTGCGAGGGCGTTCGCGTCCCTTCGTGCGGGGGCGTCCGGTGTCGTCGGGGAGGCGCCCCGTGCGCGGTCCGGGGGTGGGGCGGTGTCGGTCTGGCGGCTACCGTCCGGGGACGTGTCGCCCGCCGTGCGGGGGCTCCCCGCGTGTCGTCCGATTCCTTCTTTTCGTCGAAAGGGTACGAGGCTGTCATGCCGTCTCCCTTGCCCCCATCGCCTGAGCGGTCCGCCGAACTGCGGCGGCGGTTCGCCGAGGAGGCGCGCTCCGGGGCGCCCGATCTGTCCGCGCTGTGCCTGCTGATCGGGGCGCAGGCGGACGGGACGCTCGACGACGCCGGGATGGACGCCGCGCAGGTGGAGCTGGACGAGCTGGCCGGGCGGCTGCCGTTCCGGCCGGGCGGGCCGCACGACTGGGCGGTGGCGCTGCGGGAACTGCTCGGGGAACGGCTCGGGTTCCGTGGCTCCGCCGCGGAGTACCGGCGGCTCGACGCCTCGCTGCTGCACCTGGTGCTCCGGCGGCGGCGCGGGCTGCCGATCCTGCTGTCGGTGGTGTGGCTGGAGGTCGCGCGGCGGGCGGGGGCGCCGGTGCACGGGGTCGCGCTGCCGGGGCACTTCGTGGTCGGGTTCGGTCCGGCCGGACGGCAGGTGCTCGCTGATCCGTTCGACGGGGGACGGGTGCTGACCGGGGCGGACACGGAGCTGCTGGTCGCGGGGGCCACGGGGGGCGGGGTGGACGCGGCGATGCTCGCGCCGGCCGATCCCCTGGACGTGGTGCTGCGGATGCTGAACAACGTACGGGTGTGGGCGCGGGTGCGGCCGGAGCGGTCGGATGTGGCGCTGTGGGCCGTGGAGTTGTCGTTGCTGCTGCCCTCGCATCCGGCCCGGTTGCGGTACGACCGGGCGCAATTGCTGGTGCGGCGAGGGGATTTCGTCGGCGGGGCCGTCGAGTTGGAGGCGTACGCGGACGTGGTGGAGGGGGTGGACGGGCGGGCCGCGGAGGCAGTGCGGGGGGAGGCCCGGGCCGCTCGGGCGTTGCTGAACTAGCCGTTCGGGCGCGGAGGCGGGGGAAACGGCGTCGGGGCACCCGGTGATGCCCGGGTGCCCCGCTCTTCGCCGCCTACGGCCCGTCAGCTCGGGTTCGTCTCGATGGTCGCGACCCGGTCCGTCGTGCTCATCAGCGCCGGGCGCAGGGCGCTGATCACGTCCTGGACGGTGACCGGGGTCTGGTCGCCGGTGCCACGGGTGACCAGGACGTCGGCGAAGGTGCTGCCGTACAGCTCCTGGAGCGCCGCCTCGTCGTAGGAGTCGACCAGTTTGCCGTCGACGGCCTTGACCTGGAGGAACTTCCACAGGCTGTTCTCAGGGCTGAAGTCGATGGAGTGGCCGGCGTCGGTCTGGACGGTGACCAGGCCGGACATCGCCGGTTCCGCGAACTCCTTCATCATGCGGTCGACCTCGGCGTCGGACACCGTCGGCTGCTGTTCGGTGGTCGGCAGCGCGACCGGGCCACCGGTGCCGGTCTCGACCTGGGTGCGGTACGCCTCCTCGACCGCCGCGCCCGCCTGCTCGGCGTCGATGCCCTTGCCCGCCTTGCCGTAGACGGCGACCGCCTTGCCGGACTCGAACTCGATGGTGCCCTCGCCCGCGCTGGTCGCGCCGCCCGCCGCGTCCGCCAGGGCGGAGTGCAGCTTCTCCACGTCGACCGGCATGACCGGCTCCACGATCCGCTTCTCACCGAAGAGGGAGCCGATGACCGACACCGGGTTGTAGTCGCTCTTCGCGGCGATGGCGACCGTGGCGTCCGCGTCGAACTGGAGGCCCGCCTGGTCCGGCGGGAGCGAGACGGTCTCGCCGTCGACGGACAGCTCCAGCGGGACCGCGGTGCGTTCGCCGAGTGTCTCGTCCAGCTTCTTCACGGCGTCGTCGCGGGTGCCGCCGCCGATGTCGACGCCGAGCACGGTGGTGCCCTTGGGCACGTCGGAGTGGTTCATCAGCAGTCCGGCGCCGTAGGCGACACCGCCGATGAACACGACCGCGCCGACGAGCAGCATCAGCTTGCTGCGGCCCTTCTTCTTGCGGGGCGCGGCGGCGGGTGCGCTCCGCTGTGCCGGTTCGGGGCGCTGCGGTGCCGTCCGCGGGGCGCCGTCCGGACCGCCGCCGCCCGGCGCCGGGGAAGGGGACGGGCCGGGGGTCCGGTCGTCGGGCGGGACGACGGGGATGCCGCTGGTGAGGGTGTCGCCGGAGACGTTCCCCGGCGTGGGGTAACGGCCGCCCGGGGGGGCGGAGGCCTGTACCTGCGGGGTGAGGATCGCGGTGTCGTCGCTCAGGCCGCTGCCGGGGGCCATGGGGACGCCCGGCGCCATGGGGGCACCGGGGACGCCGGGGGCCAGGGTGGCGCCGGAGGCCATGGAGGCGTCGAGCGCGCCCGGGACACCCGGGCCGCTGGAGACGCCGCCAGGGACTTGCCGCGCGGCGAGTGGGCCGTCGCCGGTGACCGGGCCTCCGGTGGGGCCCGCGGGGCCCTGGGGGCCGCCGTAGCCGTGCGGGCCGCCCTGGCCGTTCTGGCCGCCGGGACCGCCGGGGGCACCGGGCATTCCCGAACCCGGCACGACACCGTGGCCGTTGTGGGCCGTGTGTCCGTTGTGGGCGGCGTGGCCGTCGTGGCCGTGGTCACCAGCGTGCCCGTTGTGGCCATTGTGGCCGTTGTGCCCGTTCGCCCCGGGCTGTCCGGCGTGTCCCTGGCCGGTGAAGCCGTTGCCGGGGTGGCCGCCGTCCCCGTAGCCGCTCTCCGGGGCGTAGGGCCGGTCGTCGCGCTGGGCGGCGCCGTTGCCGCTCGTGCGCTGTCCGGCCGTCAGGGCCTCGGTCACGTCGAAGGAGCCGGTGCCGCCGCCGTGGCCGGGGGCCACCGGACCGCCGGTGGCCCCGGTGGCGCCGGTACCGCCGGACAGGGCGGCGCCGGTCGCCGGGCGGGCACCCGGTGTCGTACCGCCCGGGGCGCCCAGGGTCGTACCGCCCGCCGGGGTGGCACCCGAACCGAGGCTCCGGCCCGCCCCGTTGGCGGCGCTGCCGCCCTGGGCAGGCTTCGGCGGCTGGCCGGCCTTGCGCGGTGCGAACCAGTCGCTGGTCTTGTCCTCTCCCGGGGCACCCGGGGCACCCGGTGAGCCCGGTGCGCCCGGTACTCCTGCCGCGCCCGGCACTCCCGGTGCGCTCGCCGCGCGCGGCGGTCCCGGTGCGGCGGCCATCTGGCCGTGGGCCGGGGGCGGCGGGGGCTCGGGGGCCCGGTCGTCGGAGTTGTCGCCGTCGGCGACGGGTGTGCGCACCACGACCGGGGGGATCGGCCGGGACCCGGGGATGTTGATACGCACCCGGGTCGTCAGTGTGGTCTCGGTCTTGCGTTCCTCCGGCTGCGCGGCCGAACGGCCCGCGTCCGCACCGCCGTCGGGGGCGGCCGGCGTACCGTACGGCGGCGTGCCCGAGGGGTATGCGGCTCCGCCGCGCCCTTGGGGCCCGGAGGACGGACTGTCAGTTTCACGACTCAAGGCAGGTTCTCCCGGTTGGCTCCGCCGCCCGTTGCGACCTCACTCTGCTTGGGGGTCCCCCCTGGCCCGAACCGAGTCGGGCGGATGGGGAGGATCGGCGGCGCGCACCACCATACTGGCCGCTTCACACGCGCATCCCATGACCGCTGGGGAAACCCGCACGGGACGCGCACGCGCCGGGGGCGCAGAAGTGGTACGTCACTTGCCAAGTCGGACGGATGGGCCGCCCGGTTGCCGCCCCAGGCCGAGCGTGGCGCAGATCACAGCCACGGCCATCCCGCCGAGCAGGAAGAGGTACGAGCCCGCGCCCGCCGCGAACGCGAAGTCCCCTTCCGGGCGGGTCGTGGTGAGCAGGATGACGGAGAGCATCCAGCCGGCCGCCGGGGCCACCGCCCCGGCCCGCCCGCCGGTGGCGAGCGCCCCGCCCAGGAACGTCCCGGCCGCGCCGGCCAGCGACAGCAGCAGCCCGCCGGGGAACCAGGCGGCCTCCACCAGCGTGCCCGCGATGCCGATGACCAGCCCGAGCGCGAACAGGGCGAGGTGGGCGGCGATCCGGCCCGGGGAGGGCCGGCGCAGCGGCTGGGCGAGCAGCGGTTGCCGGTCGCTCATGACGGTTCTCCGATCCCGGCGAAGAGATCCCGCCGCACGCCCGGCGCGCGCTCCCCGTGCACCAACTCGTAGTACTCGGTGGTGAACAGTGGCTGGACAAGGTCGTTGGAGAGCACGAAGTACGGCTCGTGGACGGTGATCTGGGTGGCGTGCGCGGCCATCGCGGCGGCCTTCGCGGCAGCGAACGCGGTGCCGTCGATCGCGGTGGTGATCAGGGCGTCGTCGACCACGCCGGGGAGGTCGCCGACGCTCGCGGCGCGCTCGTACGGCAGGGCGGGCAGGTCGGCGGCGAGGCGGGCGAAGGCGGTCTCGGCGACGGTGCGCGGGACGCGGTTGTAGAAGATCCGGTCGATGCCGATGCCCTCGGCCGCGGCCAGTTCGGCGGCGCGCAGGGCGACGCGGTGGGCCTGGATGTGGTCGGGGTGGCCGTAGCCGCCGTCCGGGTCGTAGGTGACCAGGACCTGGGGGCGGACCTCGCGGATCACGTCGAGGAGCAGGGCCGCGGCCGAGTCGACGTCGGCCTGCCAGAAGCAGGTGGGGTCGTCGTTGTCGGGCAGGCCCATCATGCCGGAGTCGGTGTAGCGGCCGGCGCCGCCGAGCTGACGGAAGTCGGCGACGCCGAGGGCGCTCAGGGCAGCGGTCCGCGCCCCCCCCCCGGGGGGGGCCCACCCGCGCGCCCCGCTAATGGGGGCGCAGCGGCGGGTTTAAGACCCCCCCAGTCACCGCCGAGGCGTGTCACAACTTCACCCCCCGCCCCAAGCCGCGC
>NZ_JBHYUG010000034.1:72426-81563 GCF_042749375.1 Streptomyces sp. NPDC059477
CCCCGCGGCCCCACCGGCCGCGGTCCACCACCCCAACCCGGCGGCCGCCCCTCCCGCCCCCCGCTATCCGCGCCACAAGCGGCGGGATGACCTCGCCACGTTCGCCGAGCGTGCAGGTGACCAGAGTCACCCGCGCGCCCTGAGCGGCGTACGCGGCCATGGTCGCGCCGTTGTTGATCGACTCGTCGTCCGGGTGTGCGTGCACGAGCAGCAGACGACGGCCGGCTTGGTCCGTCATGGCCCCCAGCGTACGGGGGTCAGAAGTTGATACTGCCGATCATCCCCGCGATGTTGCTCGTCAGCTCGCTGATCGTCGGGGCGATCGTCGAGGACGAGAGATAGAAGCCCAGCAACATACAGACCACCGCATGTCCCGCTTTGAGCCCGGACTTCTTGATCAGCAGGAAGACGATGATCGCCAGCAGCACCACCGCCGAAATCGAGAGTGCCATGGCGGCTCACCTCCAAGCAGAGCGGGCGGACTTGCCCATCCGTACAGACCTGTCATCCATCAGACGCGTAAATCCTTGCGCGTAAATCTATGCAGGAGCCAGCAGGTGCATACCCACGCAGCGCTAGTGATCATAACTATCCGTGCGCGCGCATCTGTCGGCGCACAGCCGCACAAGGGGGCGCATGGCCAATATCGTCGGGGTATGACGACCGAGCCTGTCTCTTTCCCCCGTCGGCACGCCCGCACCCAGCGATTCACGCTCGGCGCGCCGCGTTCGTTCACCGTCGCCCCGGACGGATCGCGGGTCGTGTTCCTGCGCTCGCGCTCCGGGGCGGACCGCGCGGGCGCCCTGTGGGTGCTCGACCTGCCCGGCGGCGGGGAGCGGGTCGCGGCCGACCCCCTGACGCTGCTGGGGGGCGCCGGAGAGCGCCTCTCGGCCGAGGAGCGGGCGCGCCGCGAGCGCAGCCGTGAGGGGGGTGCCGGGATCGTCGGCTACGCGGTGGACGCGGCCCTGGAGCTGGCCGCCTTCGCGTTGTCGGGGCGGCTGTTCACGGCCGAACTGCGGGCCGGCACCGCCCGTGAACTGCCCGTCCCGGGGCCGGTGATCGACCCGCGCCCCTCCCCCGACGGCCGCCATGTCGCGTACGTCACCGCAGGTGGGCTGCGGGTGGTGGGCGCGGAGGGCGAGGGTGACCGGGCGCTGGCCGAGCCGGAGGCGCCCGAAGTGACCTATGGGCTGGCGGAGTTCATCGCGGCCGAGGAGATGGACCGTACGCGCGGCTTCTGGTGGGCGCCGGAGTCCGACCGGATGCTGGTGGCGCGGGTGGACGACACGCCGGTGCGGCGGTGGTGGATCGCCGATCCCGCGCAGCCGGAACGTGATCCACAACACGTCGCCTATCCGGCTGCCGGGACGCCGGACGCGGAGGTCCGGCTGTTCGTGATGGACCTCGGCGGGGCCCGCACGGAGGTGGTCTGGGACCGGGCCCGGTATCCGTATCTGGCGCGAGTGCACTGGTCAGACGCGGGTGCGCCGCTGATCCTGGTGCAGGCGCGGGACCAGCGCGGCCAGTTGTATCTGGCGGTGGACCCGGACACCGGGGTGACCCGGATGGTCCATGCTGATCAAGATCCGATTTGGCTTGATCTTTTCGCCGGGGTGCCGTGCTGGTCGCCGTCGGGGCAGCTGGTGCGGATCGCCGACGAGGGGGGCGCGCGAGTGCTGGCGGTGGGTGAACGGCCGTTGACGGGACCGCAGTTGCATGTGCGGGCGGTGCTCGATGTCGGGGCCTCGGACGTGCTGGTGACGGCGTCGGCGGGCGCGGAGGCGGACGCCCCGGAGATCGGCGAGGTACATGTCTACCGGGTGAACGAACTCGGCGTGGCGCGGGTGTCCGAGGAGCCCGGGGTGCATTCGGCGGTGCGCCGGGGCGAGGTGACGGTGCTGGCGTCCTCGACCCTGGACCGGCCCGGGGCGCGGGTGCGGGTGCTGCGCGAGGGCGAGCCGGTGACGGTTGTCACGTCGTACGCCGAGCGTCCCGGTTTCTCCCCTCGGGTGCGTCTGGTCGAGGGGGGCGCACGGCGGATCCCGTGCGCCCTGCTTATGCCGCGGGACTACCACGGTGACACTCCCCTGCCGGTTTTGCTGGACCCCTACGCGGGTCCCCATGCCTCGCGGGTGCTCGCGGCGCACAACTCCCATCTGACCTCGCAGTGGTTCGCCGACCAGGGTTTCGCGGTGGTCGTCGCGGACGGCCGCGGCACCCCGGGCCGCTCGCCCGCCTGGGAGAAGGCGATCCACCAGGACTTCACGGTCACCCTGGACGACCAGATCGAGGCCCTCCAGGAGCTGGCGAAGCACCATCCCCTGGACCTCGGCCGGGTCGCCGTCCGCGGCTGGTCCTTCGGCGGCTATCTGGCCGCCCTGGCGGTGCTGCGCCGCCCCGATGTCTTCCACGCGGCGATCGCGGGCGCCCCGGTGACGGACTGGCGGCTGTACGACACCCACTACACCGAGCGGTATCTCGGCGACCCGGCCGCCTCCCCGGCGACGTACGCGCACAGCTCGCTGATCACCGACGAGGGGCTGTCCGAAGCCGCCGGGCCGCACCGGCCGCTGATGATCGTGCACGGCCTCGCGGACGACAACGTGGTGGTCGCCCACTCCCTGCGGCTCTCCTCGGCGCTGCTGGCCGCCGGGCGCCCGCACGAGGTGCTGCCGCTGTCCGGGGTCACGCACATGACCCCGCAGGAACAGGTCGCGGAGAATCTGCTGCTGCTCCAGGTGGACTTCCTCCGGCGCGCCCTCGATCTGCCCTGATCTGCCCTGGCAGCAAGGCTTCTTCACGAAAGCACCGCAACCATCAATTGAGGAACCACGACGATGCGCCGGCCACGTCCGCGAGAGCGGCGCCGGTTTAGGCGCAAAAAACAGGCCGGAGCGACATGGCTCGCTCCGGCCTGTTCACGGCACCCGCACGGCCGTACGTTCCTCAGGATCGCGCGTCCGTATATCGGAGGCGGGTCGCGCGAGTTGCCGGTCTGTTACCGGGGTGGCGGCTCGGGCGGGACGACCTGCTTCTCTTCCGCGAAGTGGCAGGCGGAGTCGTGGGCCGCCGGTCCGGGAACCCCCCGCAGATGCGGCGGGACGGCGAGCGGGGGCACCTCGTCGGCGCAGCGCTGCCGGGCCTTCCAGCAGCGGGTGCGGAAGCGGCAACCGGAGGGGACGTTGGTCGGGGAGGGGACGTCACCGGCCAGGATGATGCGCTCGCGGTGTTCCCGGGCGTCGGGGTCGGGCACGGGGACGGCGGAGAGCAGGGCCTGGGTGTAGGGGTGGGTGGGATGGTCGTAGATCTCGGCGTCGCGGCCGGTCTCCACGATCCGGCCGAGGTACATCACCGCGATCCGGTCCGAGATGTGGCGGACGATCGACAGGTCGTGGGCGATGAAGACGTAGGAGAGGTCGAACTCCTGCTGGAGGCGGTCCATCAGATTGATGACCTGGGCCTGGACGGAGACATCAAGGGCGGAGACCGGCTCGTCGGCGACGATCACCTCGGGGCGCAGGGCGAGTCCGCGGGCGATGCCGATGCGCTGGCGCTGGCCGCCGGAGAACTGGTGGGGGTAGCGGTTGATGTACTCCGGGTTGAGGCCGACCACGTCCAGCAGGTCCCGCACCCGGCGGCGGCGGTCCCCCTTGGGAGCCACCTCGGGGTGGATGTCGTAGGGCTCGCCGATGATGTCGCCGACCGTCATCCGGGGGTTGAGGGAGGTGTACGGGTCCTGGAAGACCATCTGGATGTTGCGGCGTACGGTTCTCAGCGCGCGGCCCGACAGACGGGTGATGTCCTCGCCCTTGTAGCGGATCGTGCCGGCCGTCGGGCGTTCCAGGTTGACCAGCATCTTCGCGACCGTGGATTTGCCGCAGCCGGACTCGCCGACGATGCCGAGGGTCTCACCGCGGGCGAGGGTGAAGTCCACGCCGTCGACGGCCCTCACCGCGCCGACCTGTTTCCTGAAGACGATGCCGGCGGTCAGCGGGTAGTGCTTGACCAGCCCCTCGACCTCCAGGATCGGTTCGGTGACCGGGGCGGGGGCGGGGCCGGGGACCGGCTCAGCCGTCGTGGCCATCGAGGCACTCCCTCCAGAAGTGGCAGGCGCTCACGCGGTCCGCGGCGACCTGGTACAGGGGCGGTACGTCGGTGCGGCACACGTCCTGGGCGAGCGGGCAGCGCGGGTGGAAGGCGCAGCCCGGCGGGATGTCCAGCAGGTTCGGCGGCAGGCCCTTGATGGCGTACAGCTCCTGGCCCTTCTGGTCCAGGCGGGGGATGGAGTCGAGCAGACCGCGGGTGTAGGGGTGGGCCGGGGCCTTGTAGATGTCGTGGACGGGGGCCTGTTCGACGATCCGGCCCGCGTACATCACCGCGATCCGGTCGGCGACGTCGGCGACCACGCCGAGGTCGTGGGTGATGAGGATCAGGCCCATGTCCAGCTCGCGGCGGAGGTCGGCGAGGAGTTCCATGACCTGGGCCTGGACGGTGACGTCGAGGGCGGTGGTGGGCTCGTCGGCGATGATCAGGGCGGGTTCCAGGGCGAGCGCCATCGCGATCATGATGCGCTGGCGCATGCCGCCGGAGAACTGATGGGGGTACTGCTTCACCCGCTCCGCCGCGCCCGGGATACGGACCCGGTCCATCAGCTCGATGGCTTTCGCGCGGGCGTCCTTGCGGGACATGCCGCGGTGGACGATGAACATCTCGCCGAGCTGGTCGCCCACGCAGAGCACGGGGTTGAGGGCGGACAGGGCGTCCTGGAAGATCATCGCCAGCTGGGCGCCGCGCGCCCGGCGCCGCTCGCTCTCCTTCAGCCTCAGCAGGTCGCGGCCCTGGAAGCGGATCTCGCCGCCGGTGATCCGGCCCGGCGGCATGTCGAGGATGCCCATCACGGCCTGGGCGGTGACCGATTTGCCGGAGCCGGACTCGCCGAGCACGGCGAGGGTCTCACCGGCGTCGACGCCGTAGCTGACGCCGTTGACGGCCTTGGCGACTCCGTCGCGGGTCTTGAACTCCACGTGCAGGTCACGTACTTCGAGCAGCACGGCGGCTCACCTCAGCTTCGGGTCGAGGGCGTCGCGCACCGCGTCGCCGAGCATGATGAACGCCAGGACGGTGAGCGCGAGGGCGCCGGAGGGCCAGAGCAGGGCGTGCGGGGCGTTGCGTACGTAGGGGGAGGCGGCGGAGATGTCGATGCCCCAGGAGACGGTGGGCGGCTTCAGACCGACGCCGAGGTAGGACAGGGTCGCCTCCAGGGCGATGTAGGTACCGAGGGCGATGGTGGCGACCACGATCACGGGGGCGACGGCGTTGGGGGTGATGTGCCGCAGCAGGAGGCGGGAGTTGGAGGCGCCGAGCGCGCGGGCGGCCTGGACGTAGTCGTGCTGTTTGGCGGTGATGACCGAGCCGCGGGCGATCCGGGAGATCTGCGGCCAGCCGAGCAGCACCATGAAGCCGATGACGGGCCAGATGGTGTTGCTGGTGATGACGGACAGCAGCACCAGGCCGCCGAGGACGACCGGGATCGCGAAGAAGATGTCGGTGATCCGGGACAGCACCGCGTCGCCCGCCCCGCCGAAGAACCCGGCGAGGCCGCCGAGCACCGAGCCGAGGACGGCGACCCCGAGGGTGGCGAGGACGCCCACGGACAGGGAGGTGCGGGCGCCGTAGACGGTCCGGGTGTAGACGTCGCAGCCCTGGCCGTCGAAGCCGAAGGGGTAGCCGGGCTGGGAGCCCTCCTGGGCCTTGGCGAGGTTGCAGGTCAGGGGGTTGCCGGAGGCGATCAGGCCGGGCCACAGGGAGATGACGACCAGGAAGAGGATCACCAGGCCGGAGATGAGGAAGACCGGGTTGCGGCGCAGATCGTGCCAGGCGTCGGACCACAGGCTGCGGGCCCGGTCCCGGTCCCGGGGGGCGGGCGGGCCGCCGGGGGGTGCCTCCAGAGTCGCGCCCTCGCTGGTGGCGAGGTCCATGGCGCCGCCCGCCCCGGTCCCCGCGATGGCCCCGTTCCCGGGGGCTCCGCCGCCGGGGAGATAGGGCTGGGGCGGCTGGGGCTCAGGCATAGCGGATCCTCGGGTCGAGTACGGCGTACAGGAGGTCGACCAGCAGGTTGGCGATGAGGAAGACCAGGACCAGCACGGTCACGAAGCCGACGACGGTCTGTGTGTTCTGGCGGAGGATGCCCTGGTAGAGCTGGTAGCCGACGCCGTGGATGTTGAAGATCCGCTCGGTGACGATGGCGCCGCCCATCAGGGCGCCGATGTCGGTGCCGATGAAGGTGACCACGGGGATCAGGGAGTTGCGCAGCAGATGCCGGGTGATCACCCGGTGGCGGGGCAGGCCCTTGGCGATCGCCGTGCGGACGTAGTCGGAGCGCCGGTTCTCGGCGATGGAGGTGCGGGTGAGGCGGGTGACGTAGGCGAGGGAGACGGAGGCGAGGACCAGGCCGGGCACGATCAGCTCGCCGAAGGTGGCCGCCGGGGAGACGGAGGGTTTGATCCAGCCCCACTCGACACCGAGCAGGAGCTGGAGCAGCAGACCGGTGACGAAGGTGGGTACGGAGATCACGACCAGGGTGAGCAGCAGGACCCCGGTGTCGACGGGCCGTCCGCGCCGCAGCCCGGTGAGGACCCCGAGGGTGATCCCGATGACGACCTCGAAGAGGATCGCGACGACGGTGAGGCGGATGGTGACCGGGAAGGCGGAGCCCATCAGTTCGGTGACGGGCTGCCCGTTGAAGGCGGTGCCGAAGTCACCGGTGAAGACATTGCCCATGTAGGTCAGATATTGCTGCCATACGGGCTTGTCGAGGCCGAATTCCCTGCGGAGCTGGGCGGCGGTCGCCGGGTCGCACTCGCGGTCGCCGCACAGCCCGGCGATGGGGTCGCCCATCACGTTCACCATCAGGAAGATGAGCAGCGTCGCCCCGAAGAAGACGGGGATCATCTGGAGCAGGCGCCGGACGACGTACCGTCCCATGCCGGCTCAGCTCACCTTGATCTCGTCGTACACCGGCACGCTGAACGGATTGAGTTTGACGTCGGACAGCCGGTCCGAGTAGCCGGCGCTGCCGTTCTGATACCAGAGGGGGATGGCGGCCATGTTGTCCCGGACGACTCCCTCGGCCTGCTGGAACAGACCGATGGCCTTGGGGGCGTCGGTCTCGGCGTTGGCCTGGTCGACGAGCTTGTCGAACTGCTGGTTGGACCATTTGCCGTCGTTGGAGGAGGCGTTGGTGTAGTAGAGCGGCTGGAGGAAGTTCTGGATCAGCGGGTAGTCCATCTGCCAGCCGGCCCGGAAGGGGCCGCTCATCTTGCGGCCGGCGATCTGGTTGCGGAAGTCGGCGAAGGTGCCGACGGGGTTGGCGACGCAGGCGCGGTCGTTGCCGAGGGCGTTGTTGATGGAGTTGCAGACGGCGTCCACCCACTGTTTGTGGGAGCCGGTGTCGGCGTTGTAGGTGAGGGTCACCTGTCCGCCGGGGAGTCCGCCGCCCTCGTCGATCAGCTTCTTCGCCGCGGCGGCGTCGTACTGGCACCACTCGCCGCACAGCCCCGCCCGGTAGCCGCCGTCGGCGCCGAGGACGGGTGAGGTCCAGTCGGTGGCGGGGGTGCGGGTCTGCTGGAAGATGGTCTTGGTGATCTGGTCCCGGTCGATGGCACGGGACAGGCCCTTCCTGACCTTGTCGGAGTTGGGCTTGTTCCAGGCGCTGTCGTAGTACGGGAAGGCGAGGGTCTGGATGATGCCGGCCGGGGTGTTGAGATACCGGTCGCCCAGGTCGCTCTTGACGTTCTTCAGCTGCGCGGCCGGGACGTCGTCCACGAGGTCGAGATTGCCGGCCATCAGGTCGGTGTAGGCGGTGTTGTTGTCGGTGTAGACCTTGAGGTCGACGCCGCCGTTGCGGGCCTTGTCGTCGCCGGGGTACGCGTCCCAGGTGCGCAGCGACATCTGGGAGCCCTTGGTGTACGAGTCGACGGCGTACGGGCCGTTGCCGACCGGCTTGTCGAGCCAGCCGGCGTGGTCGTCGAAGAACGACTGCGGCAGCGGGGCGTAGGCGGCGTAGCCGAGGGTGTCGGGGAAGGTGGAGAACTTCTGGCCGAGCTTGACGGTGAAGGTGCGGTCGCCGGTGACCTTGAGGCCGGAGAGGGTGTCGGCGCTCTGGCTCCCGCCGTTCTCGGGGTGGACCTTGTCGTAGCCCTCGATGTATCCGAAGAAGTAGGCGTTGCGCTGGTTGTTCTTCAGGCTCGCGCCGTAGTTCCAGGCGTCCACGAAGGATGTGGCGGTGACCGGCTGGCCGTTGCTGAAGGTCCAGCCGTCCTTGACGGTGATCGTGAAGTTCTGCGAGTCGCTGGTCTCGATGCTCTGGGCGAGCATGTTCTTGGCCTCGCCGGTGTCGGGGTCGTACCGCTTCAGCCCGCGGAAGATCATGTCGAGGACCTTGCCGCCCTGGACCTCATTGGTGTTGGCCGGCTCCAGGGGGTTCGCCGGGTCACCCCAGGAGGCGCTGAGCACGGTGTCGCTGCCGCTGTTGCTTCCCCCGCCGCCTCCGCCGCCCCCGCAGGCCGTCGCCAGCAGCGCGACGGCGGCGGTGGTTGCGATCCGCTTGGCGTGCGTGGCTCCACCCATGGAGTGCCCTCCTCGTCCGTACGCCGGCCCTGGCGCGGGGGCGCAGGGCTGTTACCGGACCATGTTCCGGCATATCCGACATACAGCCCATTTATTTCGGGCATCTGGGGGGTGGGGGGATGGGGTGGGGTGGGGTGGGCGGGGTGGGGTGGGCGGGGTGGGGTGGGGTGGGGTGGTGCGGGTTTCGTCGTGGCTGGTCGCGCAGTTCCCCGCGCCCCCAAAAGACTGCGCCGTTGCCCGCGCCCCCAAAAGATTGCGCCGTTGCCCGCGCCCCCAATGACGCGGCGTTGCCCGCGTCGGTCACGGGTCGCAACCGACTTCCCGGACCATGCCATGAACCTCATCCCACCGCACGGGCAACGCCCCCAGCCGGCCGCAGGGCACATCCCGGGCGACGCGGGAGTGGGGCCAGGGCTGTGGTTTCTCCGTGTCGTCGGGCTGGGTTTCGGGGGGTCAGGGGGATCGTACGGCCGCGGGGCGGGGGGGGGGGGGGGGGCGCGCGGCCCGCC
>NZ_JBHYUG010000035.1:0-6848 GCF_042749375.1 Streptomyces sp. NPDC059477
ACGGAGGCCCCGTCGGCGCCCGGACGGCTCACTCCTTGAGCTGGGCCCTACGGGTACGTGTACGTGTTGAGCGCGTCGACGGCGGCCGTCGGGTTGCCGAGGTCGTAGCGGTCCACGGCGAGGAAGTTGGGCTTCTTGCGGGCGGCGGGCAGGCAGAAACGGGCGGCCCGGTCGGCGAGTTTGGTGTTGTCGGTCTCGGCGGTGCCGGACATCGTGGTGTCGCGGAAGTGGTTCATGACGAACAGGGGCTGGAAGGCGCCTTCGGTACGGGTCAGCGGGATGTTGGTACTGGCGCCGTACCAGCGGCTGTAGCAGGACCAGTTCGAGGCTCCGGCGCCGGAACCCATGGACCAGTAGTTCTCCACGGTCCACTCGCTCTGGTACATCACGCCGAAGCTGTCGCGGGTCAGGCCCGCGGACTGGTCGGCGGAGCGGCTGTGGTCGGTGAAGATCAGCAGCCGGTCATTGGCGGCGATCAGATCGGCGACCCGGGGCCAGCCGTTCTGGCGTACGCCGGTCTGGTCGGGGCGGTACAGGACGTCGGACAAGCCGCTCACCCGGGCGAGTTCGGAGCGCAGGACGCCCGGGTCGACGTAGTCCTCCAGGAAGACGGTGGCGATCTGGTCGGGGTGGGCCTTGAGGAAGTCCACGATCCGCTGGAGGTCGACCCACAGGGCGACGGGGCGGCTGACCAGGGTGCAGCTGTTGTGGCAGAGGATCGCGCCGTCGGGGGTCTGGTGGATGTCGAGCTGGAAGCCGCGGACGCCGTCGGTGAGTTGCTGCTGGATGCCGCGCGCCTGGTTGGGGAAGAGGTTGACGAAGGGCGGGGCGAAGCCGCCGTCGACGCCGTTGGCGTAGGCGTTGTGCGCGGTCAGGAAGGTGACCTGGTCCAGGGTGCGCTCGCTCGCCGGGGGCATGGGGCTGGTGGTGGGGGTGACCGGGGTGAGGTACCAGGCGGCGAGGGGGCCCGCGGCTCCGATGGTGAGCGGGGCGGGGTAGTTGGCGCCGGAGGGCTTGGCGGCGACGGTGAGGTGGCGGTCGGTGCCGGGGGCCTTGAGGGTGTACTGGTCGGCGCCGGACGGGGTGATCTCCCAGGGGGCGTCGGCGCCGGTGCAGGGGACGGTTCGGGCCTGGTCGCCGGAGCGGCCGAGGCAGGAGCCGGGGGCGTCCGTGTTCTCCAGGACGTAGGCGGAACCGGCGGCCCTGAGGGTCCATTGCTGACGGTCCTCGTTGCCCTGGGGGTTGTGCTGTTCGACGGTGCCGCTCTCGTCGGCCGCGTTGAGGCCGGTGACGGCGCTCTGCACGTAATAGGCGCCGGGGGTGGGGGCGGCCACCTGGACGGCGGTCGCCGACCGGCCGGCGGGAGCGGTCTGGGCGGCGGCCCCGGCTTGGGGTGCCACGGCCGACGCGGCGAGCGCGAGGGCCGTGGCGAGCAGGGCGTGGGGGGTGCGCATGACGGGGTCCTTCATCCGGAGGATCAGGTCAGGTGCATGACACCACGCCCCGCGGAACCACGTCAGCAGTACAGGTTGCTGCCCGGTGAAACTCCGAGGATCTGCGTGAACCGGTTGTAGTTGTTGACCCGGCTCTGGACCTGGGCCGGGTTCTTGCCGTCGCACTCCAGGGAGCCGTTGATGGACCGGATGGTGTGTCCGAAGCCCGCCTGGTTCACCATGGCGTTGTGGCCGGTCATGGTGCCGGGACCGTTCTGGGTGTTCCAGTACCACAGGCCGGTCTTCCAGGCCACCGCGGCGTTGTTCTGCACTTGCCAGGGGTTGTTGAGCAGGTCGATGCCCAGCGCGTCACCGGCGGCCTTGTAGTTGAAGTTCCAGCTGAGCTGGATCGGGCCACGGCCGTAGTACGCGGACTGACCGGCCGGGCAGCCGTAGGGCTGGCCCCAGTCGCAGTAGTGCGAGTAGTTGGCGGTGTTCTGCTCCACGATGTGGACGAGCCCGCCGGTCTCGTGACTGACGTTGGCGAGGAAGGCCGCGGCCTCCTGCTTCTTGACCGTGTCACTGCCGGTCTTGGCGAAGGCGGGGTAGGCGCTCATCGCCGTGACGAGCCCGCTGTAGGTGTAGAAGGAGTTCCGGCTCGGGAACATCTGGTTGAACTGCGCCTCGGTGACCACGAAGCTGGTGTTGGGGGTGCCGCTGTCACACGCGTACGGCTCCCAGTACCAGGTGCTGATGGTCGGGTCGTAGCCGGGGTTGGCGTGCTCGGCTATGTACGCCTTGCCGTCCGTGTAGCGGACGATGGCACCGGCGGCGTACTGCTGCCCCGCCACCCAACTGGGGTAACTGGAGCACGCGGCGGCGGACGCCTGCTGAGCCGGGAGCAGCACCGGGACGGAACCGGCGAGGGTGAGAGCGGTCAGGACCGCTGCGATGCGCCTCTTCACGGAGTGAACTCCTTCGCGAGACACGGCCGCACCCCGATGGGGCAGGGGTGAGCGCTTTCCTTGACCATGCGTGCCGGTGACACCGGCCACAGCGGTGGGGGCGGCCGTGGTGGGGGGGTTATGGAGGGACACTCAACCGTCTTGGTCTGGACCAGTCAAGGGTTTAGACCAATCAAATGGCTCGGAGAGTGCCGGGAGAGTGCCAGGAGGCAGGTCACCCGGCCGTGCCGTGCCGTCCGTGCCCGCGGCAACACACCACCCTCCCCGGTCGGCACACCGCGCCCACGGATCGGGAGAATCGCTCCATGACCAGCGCATCGCCTCCGGCGATCACACCGCATCCGCTCATCGACCGGGCCCGGCGGCTCGCTCGCGAGTTGCTCGTCCCGCACGCCGAACAGGTGGACCAATCGGAGGTGCCCGCCGGGCATCTGGCCGTGATCCGGTGGTCCGGACTGCTGGGGGTGAGCGCGCCCGTCGAGTACGGCGGGGCGGGCGCGCCGGACGCGGTGGCGCGGGAGGTCGCGGAGATCCTGGCGGGCGCCTGCTGTTCGACCTGGTTCGTGCAGACCCAGCACCACACACCGGTCCGGCTGCTCGCCAGGTCGCAATCGCCGGTACGGGAACGGCTGCTGCGCAAGCTGGCCACCGGCGAGCTGATGGCCGGGATCGCGTACGCGCACGTCCGCTCCTACCCCCGGGTGCCGGTGCGGGCGACGGCCGTGCGGGGCGGCTGGCGGTTCGACGGGACCGTGCCCTGGTACACCGGCTGGGGGCTCAACGACGTGATGCTGCTCGCGGGCGTCGCCGAGGGGGGTGAGCTGGTGTTCGCGTTCGCCGACGCCCGGGAGCAGCCTGGCCTTCGGCCGTCGGCGCCGATGCGGCTGGCGGCGCTGTCGGCCGCGCGGACCGTCGCCGTGGAACTGGACGGCCTGCGGCTGCCGGAGGAGGCGGTGGTGCTGCGCACCCCACGGGAGACGTTCGCCCGGGTCGACATTCCCCGCAGCGCCAATGCCTCGCCGGCGCTGTTCGGCATCGCGTACGCGGCGCTGGACCTGCTGGAGGGGGATGCGCGGGACGTCGTACGGCCGCTGCGGTCGCGGTTGGACGAGGTGCGCGAGCGGGCGTACGCCCTCGCCGACGAGGCGGCGCCGCAGGAGCGCTTCGAGGAGCGGCTGGCGTTGCGGGTGCGGGCGCACGACCTGATGCGCGCGGCGACCACCGCCGCCGTGGTGGCGGGCGGCGGCCGGGCGACCGGCCTCGCCAGTCCGGCCCAACGCCTGTACCGCGAGGGCATGTTCCTGCTGGTCCAGGCCCAGACGGCGCCGGTACGCGAGGCGCATCTCGCGCAGCTGGCGGCGGAGGCGCAGGGGTAATGCCTGCGGTGGGCGGCTAGCTCGTGAACGGCACCTGGGCCGGGGTGCCCGTCGCCTCCCCCGCCGGGTGCCGCCACAGGCCCTGTGCCGCCAGCAGGGGCAGCACCCCTTCCCCGAACCAGTACGCCTCCTCCAGATGCGGGTAGCCGGAGAGCACGAACTCCTCGATGCCGAGAGCGTGGTACTCGCGGATCCGGTCGGCGACCTCGGCGTGGCTGCCGACCAGCGCGGTGCCGGCGCCGCCGCGTACCAGCCCGATGCCCGCCCAGAGGTTGGGGTGGATCTCCAGGCCGTCACGGCTGCCGCCGTGCAGGGCGAGCATGCGGCGCTGCCCCTCGGACTCGCTGCGGGCGAGCCCCTGCTGGACCGCGCGCACGGTGTCCGGGTCGAACCCGGCCAGCAGCCGGTCCGCCTCGGCCCATGCCTGCTCGGCGGTGTCGCGGGTGATGACATGCAGCCGGATGCCGAAGCGCAGGGTGCGGCCCTCACGGGCGGCGAGCGTCCGGATCCGGGCGATCTTCTCGGCGACCTGTGCGGGCGGCTCGCCCCAGGTGAGGTACACGTCGACGTAGCGCGCGGCGATCTCCCCGGCGATCGGCGAGGACCCGCCGAAGTACACCTCCGGGACCGGGTCGGGCACCCGGGCCAGCCTGGCGTCCTCGACGCGCAGATGGGTGCCGTCCAGGTCGACGGTCTTGCCGTTCCACAACTCCCGTACGACGTGCAGGAATTCGCCGGTACGGCGGTAGCGGTCGTCCTTGTCGAGGAAGTCGCCGTAGGCCCGCTGCTCGTGGCTCTCGCCGCCGGTGACGACGTTGAGCAGCAGCCGTCCGCCGCTCTGCCGCTGGAAGGTGGACGCCATCTGGGCGGCCAGGGTCGGGGAGACGAAGCCGGGCCGGAAGGCGACCAGGAACTTCAGCCGCTCCGTGTGCTGACTGACCATCGCCGTGGTCAGCCACGCGTCCTCGCACCAGGCGCCGGTGGGGGTGAGGGCGGCGGCGAAGCCCAGGTCCTCGGCGGCGCGGGCGATCTGGCTCAGATAGGCGACGGTGGGCGGCCGGTCGCGGCCGGAGGCGGTGGCCGGGCTGCCGTGGCCGCCGCCGACGACATGGCGGCTGTCGCCGTTGGTGGGCAGGAACCAGTGGAACGTGAGGGTCACCGGGGTCTCCGATCGGGGCGGGCGGTGCGGCGGCTGGGTGCGGGCGGCTCAGGACGGGCCGGGCGGCGCGGTGCGGGCTGTGCGTCTCACAGCAGGCCGTGGCGGGGTGGCTTGGTGCCGCTCAGGGCGTACCGCCCCAGGTGCTGGAGTTTCCAGCGGGCCGGGTCGTGCAGGGTGTGGGTGCGGGCGTCGCGCCAGTGCCGGTGCAGATTGAGCGCGTCGAGCGCGGAGCGGGTGCCGGAGACCTCGAACAGGGCGCTGGTCAGTTCCACGGCGGTGTGGGCGGCGTGCGCCTTGGCGGCGGCGACCGCGAGGGAGGCGGTGGCGGCGGAGTCGTCGGTGAGCCGGACGCCCGCCAGGTCCACCGCCCGGCCGGCCTCGGCGAGCAGCGCCTGGGACGCGCGGAGCTGGAGGTCGAGTTCCCCGAAGCGCTGGATCAGCAGCGGGTCCTCGGCGGCGGTGTCGGCGTCGCTCTCGAACCAGGGACGGCTCTTCGTCCGTACGAACTCGGCCGCCTCGGACAGGGCTCCGGCGGCGATGCCCGTGTCGATGGCCGCGTGCAGCAGCTGGGCGAGCGCGCCGTGGAGCTGGGGGCCGCGGAAGGTCAGGTGGTGCGGGAGCACCCGGTCGGCGGGGACGGGGACCGACTCCAGGCGGACGGTGCCGCTGGCGGTGGTGCGCTGGCCCATGCCGTCCCAGTCGTCCACGACACTCAGCCCGGGGGCGTCGCGCGGGACGTACGCCACGTGCAGGTTGTCGTCCTCGGCGCGGGCCAGCACCGGGATCCAGTCGGCGAACAGCGCGCCGGTGGCGTAGTGCTTGACGCCGGTCAGACGGTAGGAGCCGTCGGGGGCGGGGGTCAGCCGGGTGCGGATGTCCTGGAGGTGCCGGGTGCCGGCCTCGGACTGGGCGTTGCCGAACCGGCGTCCGGCGAGGACCTCGGCGTAGAAGAACTTCCGCTGCTGCGGGGTGCCCTGGCGGCGCACGACGTTGACGTACGCGAAGTGGCTCTGCGGGATCTGGGCGATGCTGGCGTCGGCTTCGGCGAGGCGGCGGAAGATCTCGGCGAGGGCGCGGGCGGAGACATCGGCGCCGCCGTGCTCCTCGGGAACGGTGACGGCGAGCAGGCCGGAGGCGGAGAGCCGGCCGAGTTCGGCGTGGGGCAGCCGCCGTTCGGCGTCGCGCGCGGAGGCTTCGGCACGGAACGCGTCGGCCAGTTCCGTCGCGACGGCGAGCGCCTCGCACTCGTCGGCGATGACATGCACGCGAGTGGGCATGTCAGCTCGCGGCGGCCAGGAAGGGCCTGCTGCCCAGGGCGACCGAGAACTGGTCGACGACCTGGGTGAGCGCCTCACCGGCGCCCTCGGCGACGGTCAGGGTGCCGTCGTCGTGCACGGTGATGTCCTTGTCGAGAGTGAACCAGCCCTGCACTATGTGGCCCGCGCCCATGGAACTGAGCACCGGGCGCAGTGCGTAGTCGATGGCCAGCACATGGGCGGTGGTGCCGCCGGTGGCGAGCGGCAGCACGGTCTTCCCGGCCAGCGCGTACTGCGGGAGCAGATCCAGCAGGGCTTTGAGGACACCGGAGTACGCGGCTTTGTAGACCGGCGTGCCGACGACCACGCCGTCCGCCTTGGCGAACAGTTCGGTGGCCTCGACGATCGCCGGGTGCCGGAAGTCGGCGCCGAGCAGCGCCTCGGCGGGGATGGTGCGGACGTCGAGCGGGATCACGTCGTGGCCCTGGGAGGTGAGCCGCTGGTCGAGGTGGCGCAGCAGGCGGTTGGTGCGGGAGGCGGCGGAGGGGCTGCCGGAGACGGACAGGACGGTGGCCATGCGTTCCTCTTTCGGGAGCGGGACGAGCGGTCGGGGCGCCCGGACTTCGCGGGCGCCCCGGGCAAGGAGGTCAGTTGGGCGG
>NZ_JBHYUG010000035.1:6858-18956 GCF_042749375.1 Streptomyces sp. NPDC059477
GAACTGATCGAGCACTTCGACGAACTGCGCGAGCCACTGCGTGCGGCGCTGGCGTGGGCCGCGCCCCCCGGCCGGGGCCTTGTCTACGGGGAGCCCCCGCGCCCCCGGACGGGGCCCGTGGGGGCGGGGCGCCGGGAGTGCGGGGGCGCCCGGGGCAAGGAGGTCAGTTGGGCGGGGAGGGCGGTCGGTCAGGGAGGGCGGTCGAGGGGGTCGGTCGGATCGGGCACGGGGGTCGGTCGGGCACGGGGGTCAGGAGTACCAGGTGGGTTCGGGCAGTTCGCCTTCGAGGATCCAGCGGCCGACCTCGCGGCGTTTGTAGGCGACGGGGTCGTGGAGGGTGTGGGTGCGGATGTTGCGCCAGAAGCGGTCGAGGCCCTCGGCGGTGGCGGTGGAGCGGGCGCCGGTCACCTCGAAGACGCGATTGGCGATCTCCAGGGCGACATCGGTGGCGCGGGCCTTGGCTGCGGCGACCCGGACCTCGAACTCGCCGCGGGTGCGGGCGGTGACGGCGTCGGGGTCGTCGTGCAGCCGCTGTCCCTCGGCGGCGACGGTGTCGGCGAACGCCTCGGCCGCCCACAGCTTGGCGGTGAGGTCGCCGTAGGCGTCGATGACGTACGGCTCGTCGACCGCGCGTTCGTGGCCGCCGTGCAGCCAGGAGCGGGCCTTGCTCCGGGTGTAGGTGGCGGCGGTCTCCAGGGCGCCCGCGGCGATGCCGAGGTAGAAGCTGACGAAGACGAGCTGGATGACGGGGACGTTGAGGGTGTTGTAGACACGGGGCCGGAACTCCTTGCCGACATAGCCGGCGGCCGACGACCAGGGGGTGCGGACGCCGTCGAGGGTGACGCTGCCGCTCTCGGTGAGCCGCTGGCCGATGTTGTCCCAGTCGTCGTGGAAGGTCAGGCCCTCGCTGTCGGAGGGGACGATCGCGAAGACATGCTGGTCGGTGCCGTCGAAGACGCCTTCGAGGACGGTGACGTCGGACACTTTGCTGCCGGTGGAGAAGGACTTGCGGCCGGTGAAGACCAGGTCGTCGCCGTCCTCGGTGACGATCACATCGTTGTCACGCGGGTTGACGGCACCGCCGAAGAACCACTGGTGGCGGGCGGCCTCGGCCTCGACGTGCTCCCACTGCTCGCGGGTGCCGACCAGCCGGGCGGCCCAGTTCCACAGGTAGTGGTAGCCCAGGAGCTGGCCGATGGAGCCGTCGGCCTTGGCGACCTCGCGGACCACCCGGTAGGCGGTCGGCCAGTCCTGGCCCGCGCCGCCGTAGGCGGTGGGGCCGAGCAGGGTGACCAGGCCGGACTCCTTCAGGAGCCGGATCTCGGCGTACGGGGTGGCGCCGGCCCGGTCGCGAGCGGCGGCGTCGGTGGCGAGGACGGCGGCGACCTCGGCGGCGCGGGCGATCCAGCCCTCGGCGTCGCGGGGGGCGGGGCGGGTTTGCCAGTCGGCGGGGGTGACGGTGCTCATGCGTGCGGGCCTCTCTCGCAGTGGGGTGCGGAAGGTGCGGGTGCGCCGGCCGGACGGGCGCTGGTCAGGCTTGGGCGGGTCCGGACGTGGACGGTCAGGCATGGGCCGCGGACGGCGGCGGTCAGACTTGGACGGCGAGTGTCGGCGGTCAGGCGTGGGCGGCGGACGTCGGCGGCCACGCGTGGGCGGTCGGACATCGGCGGTCAGGCGTGGGCGGGGACGGCGGCGTCCGGGAGGGCGGCCTCCCGTTCCCGTACCAGGGGCAGCACGCGCTTGCCGAAGTACTCGACCTCCTCGTGGTAGTGGAGGAAGCCGAGCAGGAGCAGGTCGACGCCGAGTCGCTTGTAGGCGACGATCCGTTCGGCGATCTGTTCGGGGGTGCCGATGAGGCCGGTGCGGAAGCCGTCGTTGTACTGGATCAGGTCCTCGAAGGCGGAGTCCTGCCACATGCCCTTCTGGTCGGCCGTGGACCGGCCCGCCTGCCGCACGGCGGTGCCGAAGCCCTCGACGGCCTCGGTGTCGGCCTTGGCGATGATCTCGCGCAGGGTGTCGCGGGCCTCGGCCTCGCTGTCGCGGGCGATGAGGAAGCCGTTGAGGCCGAACTTCGGTGCCCGGCGGCCCGCCCCGGCGGCGGCACGGCGTACGTCGGCGAGCTGTTCGGTGACGCCGTCGAAGTCCTTGCCGTTGGAGAAGTACCAGTCGGAGACCCGGCCCGCCATGGCGCGGGCGGCGGTGGAGTTGCCGCCCTGGAAGATCTCGGGGTGCGGGCGCTCGGGGGTGTTCAGCGGCTTGGGCTTGAGGGAGAAGTCACGCAACCGGTAGAAGTCCCCGGCGAGTTCGGTATGGTCCTCGGTCCAGATCTGGCGCAGGGCGCGGATGAACTCCTCGGAGCGGCGGTAGCGCTCGTCGTGCTCCAGCCACGGTTCGCCCAGGGCGGTGAACTCGCCCTTGAACCAGCCGGAGACGACATTGACGGCGAACCGGCCGCCGGAGAGATGGTCGGCGGTGGCCCCGAACTTGGCGAGGACACCGGGATGCCACAGTCCCGGGTGGACGGCGGCGATGACCTTGAGGCGTTCGGTGGCCAGCAGCAGGGCGAGGCTGAAGGCCGTCGACTCGTGCTGGTACTCGGCGCCGTAGCTGGCCATGTAGCGGACCTGGCTGAGGGCGTAGTCGAAACCGTTGTTCTCGGCGAGGACGGCGAGTTCGCGGTTGTAGTCGTATCCCCAGTCGGTGCGCTGCTCGATCCGGCTGGTGACGAGTCCGCCGCTGACGTTGGGCACCCAATAGGCGAATTGCAAAGGCTGGCCGGGCATACGGAACTCCTGTTGCGGAATGCAGAGGGACGCCGAATTCAGGAATCACGGAAAGCGGGGCCGCGGGCGGCGCTCGGCGTGCGGAAAGCACGGCTGACCTGCGTCAGCTGTGCTGGGTGGGGAGGCGCGGCAGAGTCAGGCCGCGACGCAACAGGAGGCGCTGGAGACGCGCGCGAGATCGACATGGCGTCGTCGCGTGAGATCCAGTCGCATCAGCATGCTCCCGATCGTCGCAGCCGCCTGTCCGGGCGTCAAGGTAAACCCGACCGGTCTCGTATCGCGGACCATTGAATTTCACGAACGTGTGACAGGGAAACCCTTGAACGCGAGGGAAAGCGGCGCCCATTCTGCTGCCGTGCGTACCGAACAGCTGGAATACATCACGGCCGTCACCCGGCTCGGCTCACTGCGCCGCGCCGCCGAGGAACTGCGCCTGTCCCAGCCCGCGTTGAGCGAGACGGTACGGAACCTGGAGCGCGAGCTGGGCGTCGATCTGCTGGAGCGCAAACGCTCCGGAGCGACGATGAGCAGCTCCGGTCGGGAGCTGCTGCCGCACATCGTCGAGGTGCTGGAGGCGGTGGACCGGCTGCGGGCGGCGGCCGGCGAGCAGCACCGGATCAGCCGGATGGTGCGGGTGGGCACGGTGAACGCGGCGACGGTGCCACTGCTGCTGCCGGTGGTACGGGAGTTCCGCGCCGCGCATCCGGTCACCCAGGTCGAGGTGGTCGCCGCACAGCAGACGGACATCCACCGGGGGCTGCTGGAGGGCGGGTTCGATCTCGGGCTGGTCAATCAGCTGGAGGGCGACGACCAGCCCGCCGGCTTCGAGTCGACGGAGCTGCTGCGCGGGCGGCCGGTGGTGTGCGTACGGCCGGACAGCGCGCTGGCGGCGTACGACGCCGTACCGGTGGCGCGGCTGCTGGACGGGCCGCTGATCGCGATGCGCTCGGGCTATGTGATGCACCGCTTCGTGCACCGGCTGCTGGACGGGCGGGGCGCGTCGTTCGCGTACTCCACGGACGGGGCCGAGCTAGGCAAGCTGATGGTGGCCGAGGGGCTCGGGGCGACGGTGCTGCCGGATTTCAGCGTGGTCGGGGATCCACTGGAGCGGCGGGGCGCGATCACCTGCCGGCCGATCGCCGGGGACACCACTCAGGTGCTGCTGATGCTGCGCCGGCGCCGGGCGGATTCCGTGCCACAGGCGGCCCAGGACCTGCACGAGGCGTTCGTCCGGCACGCCCGGCACGTCTCACCCATCGGTCTCCCCTCGCTGCGAACTACACATAAGGGCGAAATGGGAGCAGAATGAACTTATGCGGCGTTTACCGCACACCGCACCAGAAGCGGTAATGCCTGCCAGTCACAAGGGAGACGACTCATGGCCAATGTCTCGCACACCAGAGGTGACATATCAAGCCACCCTGATGTCTCCGAAATGCGGGATCGCTATGCCCGCATGCTCGGCGGTCGCGACGTGGCGCTCATGGACGGACCGGTGTTCCTGCTGGGTCTGTACTGTGCGGCGTCCCCGTGGATAGTCCACTACACGACCACTCAGCCACCGCTCGCGACCCACAACCTGATCATGGGGATCGCGATCGTTCTGCTGGCCCTCGGTTTCACCAGGGCTCCTGAACGCATGTACGGCCTGAGCTGGGCCATGTGCGCCATGGGCGTGTGGATGATCATCGCGCCATGGATCGTGGGGACCAACCCCGACAAGGGCGTCATCTGGAACAACGCCGTCATCGGCGGCCTGGCCGTGCTGCTGGGTCTCGCCTGCGCCGGCGCGGCCTGGCGGACCGCCCGCAAGCCGCTCGCGGCCAAAAGGCGCTCCATGGACAGGACGGTCGACAGGCCGGACCGGCCCGTGGACCGGCCCATGGACGACCGGTAGACGACCGGTAGACGACCAGTGGACATCCGGTAGACAACCGATCGGACAAGGTCGGAAGCAGGCCGGAGCAAGGTCGCAAGCAAGGTCGCGAGCAAGGAAGGACGGACGGGAATCGGCCGGTCCGCGGCGCAACTGGCCGCGGACCGGCCGCCCCGTGTCACGACGTGGGCATCAGCCACGGCTCCTGCGGCAGGGAGCGGCCCGTCTCCAGCAGCGACTTCAGGTTGGACAGCACCTGCGGCCAGCCCGTCGAGACGTCCGCCAGCTCGCCCTCGTCGTACAGGTCCTCGTGGGTGACGGTGAGCCGGACGATGTCGTCGTGCGGCCGGATGTCGTAGGTGACGCGGGAGTAGGCGTCCTCCTGCTCCTCCCTCGCGGGGTCGGTCCAGGTGGTGACCAGCCGGGTCGGGCGCTCGCTCTCGACGACCTTGCCGACGATGTCCTCGACGCCGGAGCCGTCGGTGCGCACATGCGCCCAGCGTGATCCCGGCCGCCAGTCCGGCGAGACATTGCTGTGGCCCCAGTAGTCGGCGGTCAGATCGGCGTCGGTGAGCGCGTCCCAGACCTTCTCGGGGGTGCTCGCGATGTAGGTGACGTACACGTAGGTGGGCTTGTCGGTCATGGCTTCCTCGGCTCGTCGTTTCAGGGCGCCGAGCGCGCGCAGCCGCGGGCGCTCGAACTTGTCGATCCACCGCTCCTGGATCTCGTGGAGCGGTACGGGATTGAGGTAGTGCAGCTTTTCCCTGCCCCGCCGCACCGTGCTGACCAGGTTCGCGGCCTCCAGGACGGCCAGATGCTGGGTCACCGACTGACGGGTCATCTCGATCCGCGCGCACAGCTCACCGAGCGTCTGCCCGTTCTGCTCGTGCAGCCGGTCGAGAAGCCTTCGGCGGGTGTCATCGGCCAGCGCCTTGAAGACCCGGTCCATCGCGGAGTCGCTCTCTGATCGCACACTCAACGTTATGCAGGCATTTCCTTGCATGTCAAGCGCGGCACCGACCGATGACGGAACCGGCCCCGGCGCTCGCGTAAATTCGGTTGATCGCCCCGCCGCCCTCGCCCTACCGTCGCGGGCATGACGCCCCCCGAGTCGGACAGAACCAGGCCGCCGGTCACTCGGCGGCGGACGGGTCACGGGCTGTAGCCGATCGCCCTGTCGATCGGCCCGGCACCCACCCACCTTTCTCTCGCCTCCAGTGGCCGGACACGCGTTCCGTGGGCCCGGTCGCCTTTCGCTGTGTCTTCGTCCTCGTGCGATGTCATGACGTCATGACGTCGTACGAGGACATCGCGTCGATCGCTGGTACCGATCCGCCGACTCATCCGACTCCGGCGGCGACTCGGCTCACGGCAGCCCCTGTTGCCCCGCCTCGCCATTGGAGCCGACTTCCGTGCCGTTGTTCATCCGTGTCCTCAGCCTTGCCGTGTTCGCGCAGGGCACCTCCGAATTCATGCTCGCCGGGCTGGTCCCGGGCATCGCCGACGACCTCGATGTGTCGACCGGCGCCGCCGCGAGCCTCACCTCCGCCTACGCCGTCGGAATGGTCGTCGGCGCCCCCGTGATGGCCGCGCTGGGCGCGCGCTGGCCCCGGCGGCGGGCGCTCGCCGGGTTCCTGGCGGCGTTCGTCGTCGTGCATGTCGTCGGCGCGCTCACCGACGACTTCGCCGTCCTGTTCGGTACGCGGATCGTCGCGGCCGTCGCCAACGCCGGTTTCCTCGCCATGGCGATGTCCGTCGCGCACACCCTCGCCGCCCCGGCGAGGCAGGCGCGGGCCACCGCCGTACTGCTCTCCGGCATCACCCTGGCCTGTGTCGTGGGGGTGCCCGCGGGGGCGGCGCTGGGGGACATCGCCGGGTGGCGGGCGGCGTTCTGGGCCGTGGCCGCGCTGTGTCTGCCGGCCCTGGCCCTGGTCTTCCGGTCGGCCCCGGCCGACGCCACGGGGTCCGGTCCCGTCTCCGTGCGCTCGGAGGCGCGGGTGCTGCGGCTGCGGCCGGTCCGGGTGGCGCTGGTGCTCGGGGCGCTGGTGAACGGGGCGACCTTCGCCACCTTCGCCTACCTGGCGGTGCTGGCGACCGAGGTGACCGGACTGTCCGAGGGCGTGGTGCCGGGACTGCTGGCGGCGTTCGGCGTCGGCTCGTTCGCCGGGGTCACCTGGGCGGGCCGCACCGGGGACGGCAGCCTGAGGCGGGGGTTGGGCATCGCCCTGCTCGCGCTGCCCGCCGCCTGGGCCGTCCTGGCGCTGACCAGCACCTCGGCCGCCGCGCTGTTCCCGCTCGCCGTGCTGCTCGGCGCGCTGTCCTTCGGCGTCGGCTCATCGCTGATCAACCGGGTCATGCGTACGGCGTCCGGCGCCCCGGCGCTCGCGGGGGCCTTCACGACCGTCGCGTTCAACGTCGGCGCGTTCGCGGGCCCGTTGCTCGCCGGACTGGCGTCCCAGGCAGGCCAGGACGCACGGTTGGCCGTGTGGGTGAGTGTGGGACTGTCGGCGGCTGCGGGGGGTGTACTGCTGGCCGACCGTGTGAGGTCGTAGGGCAGATGGGGACTCCGGCCGGGGTGGAGTCGTCGGGCAGACGGAGACTCCGACCGCGTGGAGGCGAAGGGGTGCCCGAGACTCCGACCGTGTGAGGTCGTGAAGGTGACCGAGGCTCCGATCCGCCCGGAGTGACAGGGCCGGCCGGCCCTGCGGCGCCGCGCGGTCACCGGGCCGACCGACACCCCCACGACGTGCGCTCGCCGCACCGGCCGGCACGAACCCGTACGTGCCGGCCGTCCACGTCCAAAGGGCCGCCCCCTACGGCACGTACACGTACGGCGTCGTCGTGGTCAGTGGCTGGAAGCCGAGGCGTTCGAGGACCGGGCGGCTCTGGGCGCCCGCGTCGACCTGGAGGTAGCGGTAGCCGCTGGCGACGGCGACGCGGGCGCGGTGCGCGACGAGGGCGCGGTAGATGCCCCGGCCGCGGAAGTCCTCGACCGTGCCGCCGCCGTACAGTCCCGCGAAGCGGGTGCCGGGCATCAACTCCACGCGGGCCGCGCTGACCGGCCGGTCCCCGGCCAGGGCGAGCACGGCGACGACGGAGTCCGGGTCGGCTCTCAACTGGGCGAGCATCCGCTGTCTGAGCCGGGCGCTGTCCGTGCCGAAGGCCAGTTCGTGCACCTCGGCGACGAGTTCGACGCCGGGCTCGTCCGTGACGGGGACGAGCCGGACGCCCTCGGGCGGCTCGGCGTCCAGGGTCAGATCGTCGACGCCACCCACCATCAGCGTCTCCTCCGGCTCCGGGGTGAATCCGGCCGCGGCGAGGCGGTGCCCGAGATCGATGGGGAGGTCATGACCGTAGATCTTCCACTCGAACTCCCGGCCGAGCGCGGCGAAGTCGGCTATCTGGCGGGCGATCGCCGCGTCCGCGGTGGACTCGTCCAGGTCGGACCAGAGGACACCGTTCCAGCCATGGGCCGGGGCGATCTGCCGGACCACTTTCCCCACTCGTTCGATCGCCGATTCGGGCCCGTCGGGCCGCGCACCTTCACGCATGTCCCGATCGAACAGTGCGAGTACCCCGGAGTGATCCATGCGTCACACTCCATCACCGAGGCGCCCGTAAAGCAACGAAATTCGGCGAATCTCACAGTCCAGGCACCGCCGAAACGGCCCGGCCCGGCGGGTGGTGAGGGCGGGCGAGGCGGGGTCGGACATAGGCTGCCGGGAAGATCAGCCGCCCGATCGCCTGTCCGATCGGCGCCCCGAGGAGGCCCCCGCCATGGTCGACGAAGCCGAGCTGCCGTATCTGCGCCGCTGTCTGGAACTGGCCGGTGAGGCACTGGACGCCGGGGACGAGCCGTTCGGGTCGGTGCTCGTCGGGGCGGACGGCGCCGTACTGGCCGAGGACCGCAACCGGATCGCGGGCGGCGACCGCACCCGGCACCCCGAATTCGAACTGGCCCGCTGGGCGGCGGCGCGGCTGTCACCCGAGGAGCGCGCGGGGGCCACCGTCTACACCTCCGGCGAGCACTGCCCGATGTGCGCGGCGGCGCACGCCTGGGTGGGCCTGGGGCGCATCGTGTACGTGGCGTCCTCGGCGCAGCTCGTGTCCTGGCTCGCGGAGCTGGGTGTCCCGGCCGCTCCGGTACGGCCGTTGCCCGTGCACGAGGTGGCCCCCGGGGTCACGGTGGCGGGACCGGTGCCGGAACTGGAGGCCGAGATCCGGGAGTTGCACCGCCGCTGCCACGCACCGAGGCCCCGCCGGGAGGGGTGACCGGCGGGGCCCATGAGGGAGAGGTGGGTCAGCGCACCGCCCCTGGCCGGTAACGCCGGTAGAGGGCCGCTCCCGCGAGGACCAGCGCGCCCGCGCCGAGCGCGGTCGGGACGGTCGCGTCCGCGCCCGTGTGGGCCAGCGAGGCCGTGGTGACCGGCGTGGGGTTGCCGGGGGGCGCCGGGGCCGGGATGTGCCGCACCGGAGGTGTGGGCTTCGGCTCCGGCGTCACCGGCCGCTCGGGCTGCACGGGCCGCTCCGGTCGTACGGGACGCTCCGGGGGCTGCTCCGGGCCCGGGCCGTTGACCGACTCGTTGCCGAAGACGGGGTTGCCGACACCGACGACGTTCACACTGTTCCCGCTGACGTTCACCGGCAGATCCACGGGCAACTGCACCCCGTTGCCGGACAGCACCCCCGGCGAGCCCTTGGACTCGCCCTCGGCCGCCGCCCCCGTGGGTGCCTCACCCGGCTTCTTCTCCCCGCTGCCCTGATTGGCGCAGCTGTTGCCCGCCGCCGGGTTGAGGAGCCCTACCACGTTCACGGTGTTGCCGCACGCGTTGACCGGGATGTCCACCGGGAGCTGGATGGTGTTGCCGGAGATCAGCCCTGGTGAACCGGTCGCGCTGCCGGACGCCCCTGAGCCGCCCGCCGCGAAGGCAGCCTGCGCGGGAAACGCCACTGCCATCGCGCCGGAGGCGGCGGCGACGGCGATCACACCGTTCCGGGTAACCCGTTTCATAGGTTCCCTGCCTTCCAGACTTGGTCACGGGCGCTCGCCCGCAATGGGTAAAACGCAGGCGAACCATCCGAGTTATGGTCAATCCTCCTTTCACTCCATCGAGTGGGCAGAGTTATCGAACTGGTCGCAAAACCGGGTACGCATCACATCACGTGATCATCTCGGCGGATCGGCACCGGCACCATGAACACGTGCGCAGCGCGGCCGACGCACACGCCGCGGACGCACAGCGCACACGCAAGGGCCGGAGAATACGTCGGAATGCCCGGCTCCGCTCGCCGGCGGGCGGCCCGGACAGGGGCCGCCTATGGTGGGCGAGGGCCCCGTTCCCCCGGTTCGCGGCGGCACCGGCCGAACGCCGCCCTTGGAGGCATCGATGCTGACCAGGCTGTTGGTGCGCCCCCCGGCCGGCCGACGCGCCGGCCGACCACACTCCCTGCGGCGCCGCGCCCTGCGGCATCGGGCGGTCATCGCCGCCGCCGGTCTCGCGCTGCTCGGCACCACGCTGCCCGCCACGGCGGCCGAGGCCGCGTCCACCGGGTCCGCCGGGTCCGCCGGGTCCGCCGCGTTCACCGGGTCCGACAAGTCCGCCGCGTCCAGGACGTCCGTCCAGCGGGCCAGGACCACCGAGCGGACCGAACCCGACCTCACCTCCTTCTACCGCCAGAAGGTGACCTGGGCCGCCTGCCAGGGCGAAGGCATGCCCCAGGACCTCCAGTGCGGAAAGGTCACCGTCCCCCTGGACTACGCGAAACCCGCGTCCGGGACGCTGGAACTGGCCCTCGCCCGCATCCGCGCCACCGGCGACAAACGAGGCTCGGTCGTCCTCAACTTCGGCGGACCCGGCGGCTCCGGGGTGACGGAACTCGCCTACGGCGGCAAGGACTTCATGAACCTCACCGACGGCTACGACGTGGTCAGCTTCGACCCGCGCGGAGTCGGCCGCTCCGCACCCGTGACCTGCGGAACCGCCGCCTACGAGACCGACAGCGGATCGGACGCCGACACCGCCGACTCCGCCGACCCGCTCAGGGACCCCGAGGCGCTGTTGCGGCAGCTGCGCGTGGCGGCGGCCGAGTGCGCCAAGCACTCCGGACCGGTCCAGGAGCACATAGGCACGGTCGATGTCTCCCGCGACCTGGACGTGATACGCCAGGCGCTGGGCGACCGAACCCTCAACTACCTGGGGTTCTCGTACGGCACCCGGCTCGGCGCGGTGTACGCCGCGCAGTTCCCGGACAAGGTGGGCCGGATCGCCCTGGACGGCGTGGACACCCTCACCGAATCCCTCTCCGAGCAGGGCATCGCGGGTGCCAAGGGCCAGCAGACCGCACTGGACGACTTCCTGAACTGGTGCGCCGGTGACGTCGCCTGTCCGTTCGGGACGGATCCGCGCCGGGCGCGCGAGGACGTCGTACAACTCGTGCGCTCACTGGACGAGGATCCGGTGCCGACGACGTTCAGCGGGCCGTTCACCGGTCAGGACCTGGTGGCGGCGATCGGGACGGCGCTGTACAGCGAGGAGCTGTGGCCGCTGCTGGAGCGGGCGCTGGCCTCGCTGATGGAGGACGGGGACACCCGGGGCGTGGAGAGCTTCACGGGTGGCGGCATGACCACACCGGGCGGGACACCCGTCCTGCCCCCCAGGCCCACCACCCCGACCGCCGAACCCGCCGCCACTACCGCCGAACCCACTGTCCCCGCCACCGAACCCGCCGCCCCCACCACCCCCGGCGGCGCGTCCCGTCCGGCGCCGGACGCCACCCAGGGCACGCTGACCGACGCGGAGGACGTGCCGATGGACAACCTCCCGGCCGCGCTGGTCGCCGTGAACTGCGCGGACGACCCCGACCGGCCCGGCGCCGAGCGGATCACCCGCGATCTGGCCCGGCTGCGCTCGGCGTACCAGCAGGCGTCGCCGGTCTTCGGCACCTACCGGCTCACCCAGGTGCTGCTCTGCTACGGCCGCCCTCAGGGCACGGATTTCATCCGCGAGCAGGTCAAGGACGTCGACTCGGCGAAGATGCTGCTGGTCGGCACGCGCGGCGACCCGGCGACCCCGTACCGCTGGACCGAGCAGACGGCGAAGCGGCTCGGCGACGCGGCGGTGGTCCTGGACAACAAGGGCGACGGCCACACCGGATACGCGTCCTCGAAGTGCGTGCAGGGCAAGGTGGACGCCTTCCTGCTGTACGGCTCACTGCCACCGACCGGCAGTTCCTGCGGCGACGAGGACGACGGCTGAGACAGCGGCACGGCCGGTACGGCCCGGTACAGCCGGGTACGGCGACGAGGACGACGGCTGGGGCCCGGCCGGTTCACCGGGGGGGGGGGGGCGCCCCCCCCCCCCCCCCCCCCCCCCCCGCGCACCCCCCCCCCCCCCCCCCCCCCCCCCCCCACCCCCCCCCCCCCCCCCCCCCCCCCCCGG
>NZ_JBHYUG010000035.1:18964-76656 GCF_042749375.1 Streptomyces sp. NPDC059477
TTTTTTATACCCCCCGGGGCGGGTCCGCCCGGTTACTGCGGGGTAGGGCGACGTGCCCGACGGGGGGGGCCGGGCCGGTTCCCGGGGGCGCGCCGCACCACGCGTCGCGCCCTCAGCCCTGACCGCCCTACCCGCGCCCCCGCCAGGACGACTCCCACCCGCCCCGAAAATCCCCCTTCGCACCAAATGCCCGATCCGTGATTCCGCCCTATGGTGCTGTCATGGAGCACGCACTGAGTCCCGCGACCCTTGCCGAGCTGCGCCGCCCGCGCCCCTATCCGGCCGTCTCCGTACTGGCCCCCACCCATCGCCGTGAGCCGGACAACGCCCAGGACCCGGTCCGGCTGCGCAATGTCCTGGCCGAGGCCAAGAAGCAGCTGGAGGCGGATCCGGCGGTCACCCGGGAGCGGCGGGCCGAGGTCGTGACCCAGCTCGACCAGGCGCTCACCGAGATCGATCTGGCGCACTCCGAGGACGGTCTGGTGATCTTCGCGGCGCCGGGCGAGCACCAGGTGTGGTCGCTGGCCCGGACCGTGCCCGAACGTGTCGTGCTCTCGGACACCTTCCTGACCCGCAACCTGGTCTCCGCGCAGGCCGCCGAGCGGCCCTTCTGGGTGCTGTCGGTCGCGGCGGACCGCATCACGCTCTGGAACGGCGGCGGGGGACGCATCCGCGAGGCCCGGACCGGCGGTTTCCCGCTCACCCTGGCGCCGGAGAACTTCGACCCCGAACGGCAGGAGCGCATCGGGGACACCCCGAGCACCTACCGCGACGAGCGCACCCGCGCCTTCCTCCGCGAGGCCGACACCGCGATGGACGTCGTACTGCGCGCCCACCCCAGGCCCCTGTACGTCACCGGGGAGACGACGGCGCTGGCCACGCTGGACGAGGTCGGCGGGGTCGCCAAGGACGCCGTGCACGTCCCGCACGGCGGGCTGGCGCAGGGCACCCCGGAGGCCGTCTGGCAGGCCGTGCGCCCGGCGGTCAAGCACGAGGCCGCCCGCGGCATCGAACGCGTGACCGGCGAACTCGAAGCCGCCCGGGGCCGCAAGGAGTTCGCGGCCGGGGTGGACGAGGTCTGGCAGAACGCCCGCGAGGCGCGCGTGCGGCTGCTCGCCGTGGAGGAGAACTTCCGGGTCACGGTCCGCGACGACGGCGACCACCTGATGCCGGCCCTGAGCGGCGATCTCGACGCCCGCGAGGACATCGTGGACGAGATCGTGGAGAAGTGCCTGGAGACGGGGGCGGCCGTCCGCTTCGTACCGGACGGCACGCTGGGCGACGCCCAGGGCATCGCGGGCGTCCTGCGCTACTGAACAGGACAGCGGCCCGGCGCCCCGCGATCTACGCTGGCCGAAAGTCTTCGGCCACGAAGGGGTGGGTACGTGGGTGAGCTGGGCGTTGCCGTGCTGGGTGCCGGGCATATGGGTGCCGACCACATTCGGCGGCTCGGGCGGGTGGTGAGCGGGGCGCGGGTCGTCGCCGTGGCCGATCCCGACGGCGCGCGGGCCGAGCGGGCGGTCGCCGGACTGGCCGGTGTGGCGCTGCACACGGAGGCGGCGGCGGCACTGGACACGCCGGGGGTCGGGGCCGTGGTCGTCGCCTCCCCCGATGTCCTGCACGAATCCGCGCTGCTCGCCGCGCTGGAACGGCGGCTTCCGGTGCTGTGCGAGAAGCCGATGGTGCCGGACCCGGCGGGCGCGCTGCGGGTGCTGGAGGCGGAGGCCGCGGTCGGGCGGCGGCTGATCCAGATCGGGTTCATGCGGCGCTACGACGCCGAGTACCGCCGGCTCAAGGAGGTGCTGGACGCCGGGCGGCTGGGCCGGCCGCTGATGCTGCACTGCGTGCACCGCAATGTCTCCTCGCCGCCCGGTTTCACCTCCGCGATGCTCATCAGCAGCTCGGTGTCGCACGAGATCGACGCGGCGCGCTGGCTGCTCGGGCAGGAGATCACCGCCGTGACGGCGCTGCGGCCCGCGGTGTCCGGGCTGGCGCCCGAGGGGCTCCAGGACCCGCAGTTCCTGCTGTTCGAGACCGCACTGGGCACGCTCGTGGACGTGGAGATCTTCGTCAACTGCCGCTTCGGCTACCAGGTGCGCTGCGAGGCCGTGTGCGAGGCGGGCAGCGCGCGTATCGGTGCGGGGCACGGCATGGTCGTGACCCATGACGGCGAGGCACGCGAGGACGTCCCGCAGGACTTCGTCGTACGGTTCGCCGACGCCTACGACGCCGAACTGCGGGCGTGGGTGGACGCCGTGCGGGACGGGCGGGTGACCGGCCCGAGCGCGTGGGACGGCTACGCCGCCACGGCGGTCGCCGAGGCGGGGGTGCGGGCGCTGGAGAGCGGCGTCCGTACGGCGGTGGAACTGGCGCCGCGCCCGCGGCTGTACGCGGACGTCTGACGTCTGACGCCCGCCGAGCCGCTCACCCATGTCACCACCTCGCCCGCGTCACCCGCCTCACACGTCTGATCCCGCGTGTGCCGCCCGCAGCAGCCCGCGTACGTCGTCCAGGGAGACCGGCCGCGGATTGGCGAAGGGCGACTGGGCGAGGACGAGTTCGGCGACGCGGTCGATGTCGTCCGCCGCCATGCCCAGGTCGGCGAGCGAGCGGGGCGCGCCGAGGTCGCGCGCCAGTTCCTGGAGGGCCGTCGGCGGGTACCAGGTGTTCAGGGCCCGTTTGAGCGGCTCCAGCCGGTCCCGGGCGGCCTCCTCGTTGAAGGCCAGCACATAGGGCAGGACGACGGTGTGGGTCTCGGCGTGCGGCAGGTCGAGGGCGCCGCCGAGCGTGTGGCACAGCTTGTGGTGCAGGGACATCGTGGTGACGCCGAGACAGGACCCGCACAGCCAGGCGCCGTACAGGGCGTCGCCGCGCGCCACCCGGTCGCCCGGCGCCCTGACGATCTCCGGCAGGGCGGCCACCAGACGTCGTACTCCGTCCTCGGCCAGGAGTGCCACGTAGGGGGAGGTGTCGGGGGCGTACAGGGCCTCCACGGCGTGCGCGATGGCGTTCATGGCGCTGGCGACGGAGGTCCGGGCGGGCAGGGTGAGGGTGAGGTCGGGGTCGTAGAGGACCGCGCGGGGCAGGACCGCGGGATTTTTGCCGGTGGTCTTGCGGCCCCCTTCGGTCAGGCCCCAGACCGGGGTCATCTCCGAGCCCGCGTAGCTCGTCGGGACGGCGACGTAGGGCAGGCCGGGGTCCAGTGCGAGCGCCTTGGCCAGGCCGGTGGTCGAGCCGCCCCCGACGGCCACGCAGCCGTCGGCCGCGAGTTCCCGGGCCACCGCGCGGGCACGGTCCGCCACGGCCACGGGGACATGCATCCGCGCCTCGGTGAACTGTCCCGCGCAGCGCGCCCCGAGCAGGTCGGCGGCCGTCGCGGCGAGCGCGACCCGGCCCGGCGTGGACAGCACCAGCAGCCGCCGCAGGCCCAGCTCGGCCGCGAGCCGGGGCAGCGTGTCCAGCACTCCGGCGCCGAACCCGACCCGCGTGGGCGGTGGCTGGTAGTCAAACGCGAACACGTCACGTCGGGCATCATCAGGGCCCATACGGACCTCCTTCGGTGGGGTACGGGGAACGCGGAGCGCGGACTTGAGAATCTTCCCAGCCGCGTTGCGCGGCAGGGCGCCGGCGATGGCTGTACAGCACATTCTCGACCTCGGCCGGACAGACGTTCTCGCCGCCGGCGATGAACATGCCCTTCACCCGGTCGACGGTGTACGTGTACCCCTCGTCGTCGGCGACGGCCACGTCACCGGAGCGGAACCACCCGGGCGCCGCCCCGGAACCCGCTCGTACCGCGCGCCGCCGAGCGGGGCTTCGAGCACGGCCGGGACATGAGCCGGGGCAACGCGGGGGACTATCACCACGCCGAACTGGAGCGGTCCCGGTTCCTCGACCCCGGGCGGGGGCGCGAGCAGGGCCCGGAGGCGCACGGGCGCTCCGTCCCGGCGGCCTGCTGACAGGGATCCAGGGAGACATGATGACCAGGGACGACAACACGCGGGGCACCGCACCGGGCGACGCCACACCGGTCGCCGAGGTCATGGCGCCCGAGGAGATCACCTCGGCCGTCGTGGCGAGCTTCGCCGGCACCCCGGCGCCCCGGCTGCGGGTGCTGCTGGAGCGCCTGGTGCACCATCTGCACGCCTACGCCGCGGAGGTGGGCCTCACCCAGGAGGAGTGGTACGCCGGGATCCGCTTCCTGACCGACGCCGGTCGTCTCACCACCGAGGAGCGGCAGGAGTTCATCCTGCTCTCCGACACGCTCGGGCTCTCCATGTTCGTCGACGCCCTCAACCACGAGCAGGGCGGCGCGACCACGGAGTCCACCGTGCTCGGCCCGTTCTGGGCGGCGGGCGCACCGCTGCGCCCCTACGGTGCCTCCCTGGCCGAGCGTCCGGCCGGGCCGCCCGCCTGGGTACACGGACGGGTACTGGACACCGCGGGCGCCCCGGTCCCCGGCGCGGTGCTCGACGTCTGGCAGAACGGCGACGACCGGCTCTACGCCGTGCAGGACCCCGGGGCGCCCGAACACCATCTGCGGGGCCGCTTCCGCACCCGCGAGGACGGCGGCTACGCGTTTCTCGCGGTGCGGCCGACGGCGTACCCGATCCCGGACGACGGGCCGGTCGGGCGGATGCTGAGCGCCACCGGACGCCATCCGTGGCGGCCCGCGCACATCCATCTCAGGGTGGACGCGCCCGGCCACCAGTCGCTGACCACGCACATCTTCGACGCGGACAGCGAGTACCTCGACTCGGACACGGTCTTCGCGGTCAAGCCGTCACTGATCCGTACGTTCGTGCCCCGCGACGCCACCGACCCCGACCGGCCCCCGGGGGTGGACGGCGCCTGGTTCTCGGTGGAGAACGACCTCGTACTGTCCCCGTCCCCGTCGCGGCGGCGGGCCGAACGACCCACGCCCTGAGCCCGGTCGCCTTCCCGGCCCTCCCTCCTCAGGGCTGCTCGGTCAGCTCGTGCAGGCAGCGCTCCACCATCGGCCCCAGGTCCTCCGCTCCGGGGGCCACGACGGCGTACGTACGCACCAGGAACCGGCGCAGCGGTGCCGTGTCGAACTGGAGCAGGGCCAATCCGTACGGCGAATGGAATTCGAGGACCGTGCGCGCCCGGCCGCTGGGCCAGATGTGCACGTCCCCCCACCCGGCCGGGCCGTCCAGACCGTCCGCGAGCAGGGACCGGGCGAAGGTCCAGGTGACGTCCTCACCGGCCAGGGTGACCTCCGGCGGGAAGGCCACGTGCACGGCCAGTGGGTCGGTGGAGACATAGCGCAGGGTGGCGGGGACCGGGACATCCTCCTCGCCGGTGATCAGGCGGGCGCGGGCGGGCTGTTCGAGGGTGATCTCCATGGGCGTCTCCCCTGCGCTGTGAGGTCGTCCGGATTCCCGGTGTTGTTACGACCCCGCAGACCCCGTTCACATGACGTCTCAACCATGATCAACTTATGTGACGTGCATCACATTCAAGGGGCCGCAGGGCCAGAGCGCGCAAGGCCTCACACATAGCGCCATCCGACGGTCCGTCAAGTCGCGTACGGCCTCTACGCCCCGCCCGGCCCGGCGCTGTAGGCCGAAGGCGCAGGACAGCCCACCTGTGAAGACGGTGGCATATGCCAGAAGCACCACCGTATCGTGTGTTGCCAAATCCCTTACGGGGCGTCGCGGGCTGTGCAACAGTCATAGCGGTCCCCTCGACAGCCCTCGTCGTACCTCTCCCGTTCCCGGCTCCGCTCGAACGGGAGACCCCTTCCCCTCGGAGTGCGTCATGCCGTCCCCTCTCTCAGCGGACCGCCCTGCCGCCCAGCCGCCCGGACGCGGCCCGGTCGAAGCGCTGATAACACAGACCCGACGCCTCAAGGGCGATGTGGACGCCGTACGACGGGACACCTCACGCGACGACTGCGAACCGCGCCAGCGCTGGCAGCGCGCGCTCTACGACCTGGCGCTGCATCAACTCGAAGACCTGGACGAGCACTTGGCACAACTGCGCGACGGCCCCCGCCCGGCGGCTCGCGCGCGACGACCCGAGCCGCCCGCCCCCGACCCCGCCCCCCGCCCTGGCTCGCTGCTCAGCCGGGTCGGCAGCGCGGAGTGGAATCTGCTGACGGACGAGGCCAACTGGTCCGCCGAGTTGTACGCGATCCTGGGCCGCGACCCCGCCGTTCCCCCGCTCACCCTCGACGAACTGCCCTCCCTCGTCCACGAGGAGGACCGGCCCCGGCTCACCTCGATGGTGACGGACTGTCTGGTCGACGCCAGGCGGATCGACGGCGAGTTCCGGGTGCTGCGCCCCGACGGCCTGCTCCGGACCGTGCACATGATGGGCGAGCCCGTGCTCGACGCGGACGGCAGCACCGCCTCCATGTGGGCCGTGCTGCGCGATGTCAGCGCACTGCGCCGCAGCCAGGCCGCCGTGAGCGAGACCCATGACTCGCTGCGCCGCCACCGGCAGCGGGCGCACTCCGAGCACCGGCCCGCGGTCGAGTCGCGGGAGTCCGTGTCGCTGGCGTGGCGCGGCTCCCTGCGACTCCCGCGGCCCAGCGCCGGCCTCGACCTCGCGGCCCGTGCGCTGCCCGCCTCGCCCACCGGACTGACCGGCGGCGACTGGTACGACGTACTCGAACTGCCGGACGGCGACACCCTGCTGACCGTCGGCGAACTGACCGGACGCGGGCTCGCGGTGACCTCGGACGTGGCGATGGTGCTCGGCGCGATGCGCGGCATGGCGATGGTCGGGACCGAGCCCGGCCAACTGCTCTCGCTGCTCAACCAGTTGCTCGACAACAGCGCCCAGCCGGCCCTCGGCAGCGCCATCTGCTGCCGCTACCGGCCGGGGAGCCGGACGCTGCGCTGGGCGCGCGCCGGACACCCCGCCCCGCTGCTGTTCCGCGACGGGACGGGGGGCCGACTGAGCGCACCGGACGGGGTGCTGCTGGGCGCGACCTCGGGTGCCGAGTACGGCGAGACCGAGACGACCCTCGCACCGGGTGATCTGCTGCTGTTCCACACCGACGGACTGGTGCCCGCCCGGGGCCACTCCTACGGGGAGAGCCCGCTCCTCGACCTGGCCCCACGGCTGTCCGGGGCACGGACGGCACAGGACGGCCTGGACACGGTGGCGGCTGAATTCGGCGGGACCGAGCGCGAGGACGACGCCTGCGTGCTCATCGCCAGGGTGGCGTTGTAATTGTAGGGAAAGCGGGCGGGGGCCCGCCCACGACGTGTCCGTTCACGCCGGGGTGCTGTTCCCGCCTCTCCCCTTCACCTTGCTCAGAGCCGACTTGATCTCCTCCCGGAGTTGGCTGACCTTCTGGTTGTCGGAGTACTGGGCGGTGAGCCGGTACATCTGGTGCATCCGGTCCCAGGTGCGGTGCGACGAGTTGGTGCCCATCGAGCGCAGGGCCTCGGACGCGTGATCGGCGCCCCGATCGGGGTCGTTCGCGATGAAGCACGCGGACGCCATCGAGAGATAGTCGAAGATCTTCGACCGCTCCCGCCCGTCGTTCCTGAGGGCGAGCGCCTTCTCCGCGTAGTGCTGTGCCTGTGTGGCGGCGGCCGGATCGAACTCCGCGAGACTGCGGTAGGACAGGGCCTGCATCCCGTACAGATCCTCGTCCTTGAAGGTCTTCATCCAGCTCGGTGTCTCCTCGTCGCTCTTGGCGACGAACAGATCCTCGGCCTGTCCCAGGGTGCGGCGCATGGCCTGGCCCTTGCCCATCGACGCCTGTGCCCACGCCTCGATGGTGTGGAACATGGACCGGGTGCGGGGCAGCATCTGCTCGCCCGCGCCCGCCTGGGCGAGTTTCATCAGGTCCAGCGCCTCGTCGGGCCGGCCCAGATGGACCATCTGGCGGGCCGCCCTGGAGAGCGCCTCGCCGGCCCGGGGCCGGTCACCGCCCTCGCGGGCGGCATGGGCGGCGATCACGAAGTACTTCTGGGCCGTGGGTTCCAGGCCCACGTCGTGCGACATCCAGCCCGCCAGGGCGGCGAGGTCGGCGGCCACGCACCACAGGCGTCGTTGGAGATGCGGAGGGTGCTGGTAGGCGAGCATGCCGCCCACTTCGTTGAGCTGGCCCACGACCGCCTTGCGTTGCAGCCCGCCCCCGCGGGCCGCGTCCCACTCCCGGAACACTTCGACCGAAAGCTCCAGTTCCTCGATCTCCTGCGATCCGATGGGGGCGGCCTCGTAGCGGTCGTACCCAGCGGGGTCGGCGTGCAGGGGGTTGTCGAGTACGGGAGCGTCGGGGGTCAGGGCCGGATCTGAGTGCAGCCAGTCGTGCATGGCGCTGCTGAGTGCGGATCCCGCGGCGAGCACGGCGCCCGCGCCCACCAGACCGCGTCGGTTGAGCATGAGGTCCATTCCCGTGAAATCGATGAGGAACGCGGCCGTCCGTCCGGGCGCCCAGGACAGCTCGCCGGGATGTTCCGCACTCCCGTCGCCCTGTCGTTTCCCCACGCGCCCGTGCCGGACCAGACCGAGGTCCTCGATGGTCACGACACGGCCGAGACGCTCGGTGAACAACGCCGCCAGCACCCTCGGTACGGGATCGCGCGGGATCTCTCCCATGTCGATCCAGCGCCGTACCCGTGAGGTGTCGGTCGACAGCTGGGGGTGGCCCATGGCCGCCGCCTGCCGGTTGACCAGCCTCGCGAGTTCGCCTTTGGACCAGCCGACCAGGCCGAACAGGTCCGCCAGGCGGGTATTGGGTTGTCCGCTCACGTCAAGCCCCCAGGTTCTCGGCTGAGTTGACATTAGCCCGGTGAGAGTTGCCTAGCGACTATTCGCCAGGGTTCGCCAGGGTGCGCCAGATGGTGTGCCACGGGACGCCGGGTGTCAGGTAGGAAAGCGCCACCCCGACCCGGCGGCCGTACCGGTACCACGGTGCACTCCCCAGGGTGTACCAGGTCAGCCGGGCCGGGTGGCGTCAAGACGTCGCAGGCACACGAAGGGATCTGTCTCGCCTATGTACGCAGCATCGTCCTCCGTGTCCGCACCACCCCGGCCGCTCCGTTCGCGTCCCCAGGTGCCGGTCCCCGCCCGTTCCGGCGAGGCCCCCCTGTCGGGCGTCGGCGGCCCGTATCTGGCCCCCGCGCGAACGGCCGGCGCCCTGCTCGGCGCGGGCCGCAACCGGCGCGCGGGACTCGGCAGCCAACCGCTCAGCGGGAGACTCGACTTGTCCGGCCCCCAGGGCGCCCAGCTGCGGACGGCGATCGCGTCGGTGCACCGGATCTGCCCGGAGTTCGCGCCGGTGCAGGTATTGCGCCGCAGCAGCCGCTCCGTTCTCCTCGTCGGCACGACGGGCCGCAGTACGGCCGTCGCGAAGTGTCTGCTGGACCAGTCCCCCGCGTGGGCCGAGCGGATCCGCCACGAGATAGCGGCGTACCGCTCGTTCGTCCGGCACCGCCCCCCTGTGCGGGTGCCGAGGCTGATCGCGGCGGACCCGGACAACTGCACCCTGGTCATCGAGCGGATGCCGGGCCGGGCCGCGGCCCTGCACCGCCACCCCGCCGAGGCGCCGCCGCGCGGAGACATCCGGGCCGCGCTCGGCGCGATCTGCCGGCTCAACGCCTGGCGTCCCCCGGCGGGCACCTTCGACGCCCCGCTGGACTACGCGGCGCGTATCTCCCGCTTCCACGAACTGGGGCTGCTCACCGACCGGGACCTCGGCGATCTCCAGAAGCTGCTGCACGGCATCGCGGCGACCGCGGGCCGCCAGGGCATGGGCCAGTTCTGCCACGGGGACGCGCTGCTGTCCAACATTCTGCTGTCCCCGGCCGGTCCGGTGCTGGTGGACTGGGAGCACGCGGGCTGGTATCTGCCGGGCTACGACCTGGCCACCCTGTGGTCGGTGCTCGGCGACGCCCCGATGGCCCGGCGGCACATCAGCCAGATCGCCCAGTCCGCGGGGCTCGCCTCCCGGGACGCGTTCCTGGTCAATCTGATGCTGGTGCTGACCCGGGAGATCCGTACGTACGAGACGGCCGTGCAGCGTTCGATGCGCGAGCCGGCCCCGGTCGGGGTACCGGGCCAGCAGGGCGCCGTGCCCTCCGGTGAGGAACAGCGCCTGCTGCTGCGGCGGCTGCACGACGACTGTCAGATGGCCCGCCGGGCGGTCCGCGCGGCGGTCGGCACCCGCTGAGGGCCCGCCGGAGCCCCGGCGTGCGCCCCGCACGCGGACGGAACGCGCGCCCACGGCGCGGACGCCATGAGGGCGGATGTCATGAGGAGTGGCCGCACCTGGCTCCCGGCGGGGAGGGAGCGGCCTGGATTGGCCGGGGCGGAGCGCCCCGAGCGGACGGGCGAGGAGGGGGCGGAGCGCGCCTCCTCGGGCTGCCAGGAGCGGCCCGATCGGATGGGGGTGTGCGGCCCCCGCCGACAGGGCCGAGCGATCTCGATCAGGTGGGGAAGAACGACCCCGATGGACCGGGCGGAGAGCCCCGAGCGGACGGAGAAGCGCGGCCCCGCAGACAGGACCCGCCCACTCCGCTCGGACAGGAAGAGGCGGCCTCGTTCGGACAAGGAAGTGCGGTCCCGATCGGAAGGGGGCCGTGTGGCCCGTGGTGTGCCCGGCAGGGGGCGGCGCATCGCGGGCCTTGGTGTGCCGGGGTGCCTGATGGACACCGGGGCGGTCATCGGGGTACGGCGGTGCCGTGCCGCTGATGGTGCGCCGACGGGCGCGAAACTCCCGGCGACCTGCGTTGACACGGTATGACCGGCTTTCCTGGGCATGATTGACGGACCGTCGGGGACGGACCGCCACGGTCACCTCCGGCGCCGTACGGCTCGTCGCGCTCGTCCGTCCCAGGAGGCCGCCTTGCGTCACCCCGACACCGCCGTCCAGCGGGCCGTGCGCCCCGGAACCGTCCGCCGGGCCGCCGGTGCGCTGGCCACCTCGGCGCTGCTGCTCCCCCTGCTGGGCGCCGCCCCGTCCACGGCCGGGCCCGCCGACGCCGGACTCCAGCGGGCGTTCGCCGCCGCTGCCGCCGAGTACGGGGTGCCGCAGAGCGTGCTGCTGGGGGTGTCGTACCTCCAGTCCCGCTGGGACGGGCACGGCGGTGCGCCGAGCGTGAGCGGCGGCTACGGTCCGATGCACCTCACCGACGCCCGTACCGCCCTGGCGAGCGCACCGCACCACAGCGAGGGCACCGAGGACCCGCGCGGGGACAGCGCCCGCCCTGCCCTGCTGCCGGTGGCGAAGCCGCCGCTGGACGCGGAGCTGCCCGCCCGGCTCACCACCCTGCGCCGGGCGGCCGGGCTGACCGGGCTGAGCACCGAGCGGCTGCGCACCGACCCGGCGGCGAACGTGGCGGGCGGCGCGGCGCTGCTGGCCGACGCGCAGCGGGAGCTGGGCGCCCCGGCGAGCGAGGATCCGGCGCGGTGGTACGGGGCGGTGGCCCGTTTCTCGGGCGCGGACGACTCGGCGACGGCGGCGGCGTACGCGAACGACGTGTTCGCGGTGATCCGCTCCGGCGAGCGGCGGCTGACGGACTCCGGTCAGCGGGTGGCGCTGGCCGCGCGGCCGGGGCTGGCGCCGGACACCGCGCAGTTGCGCGGGGCGGGGCTGCGGATGGCGGAGGCGGATGGCACGGAGTGCCCGGCGAGGGTGGCGTGCGAGTGGATCCCGGCGCCGTACGAGCGGTTCGGTGACGGTGACTACGGCAATCACGACGTGGGCGGGCGGCCGGGGTCGCAGCGCATCGAGTACATCGTCGTCCATGACACGGAGGGCCGCTGGGAGGGGGTGCTGGACATGGTCCAGGACCCGGCGTACGTCTCCTGGAACTACTCCCTGCGGTCGACGGACGGCCATGTCGCCCAGCATGTGAAGGCGCGGGACGTGGCCTGGCACGCGGGGAACTGGTACATCAACTCCACCTCGATCGGTCTGGAGCACGAGGGCTTTCTCGCCTCGCCGGACGCCTGGTACACGGAGGCGATGTACCGCGCGTCGGCGCGGCTGGTGCGCTATCTCTCGGACATGTACGGCATCCCGCTGGACCGGCAGCACATTCTGGGCCATGACAATGTGCCGGGCCCGACGGCGGCGTCGGTCGGCGGTATGCACACGGATCCCGGCCCGTACTGGGACTGGGCGCACTACTTCGAGCTGCTGGGCCGCCCCTTCGAGGCCGCCGCGACGGCGGACGCGGGCCTGGTGACGATCCTGCCGGAGTACGCGGCGCACCGGCCCGCGTTCACGGGCTGTGTCACCAAGGGTGAGGCGTGCGCGGTGCACGGGTCGAGCGCGGTGCGGCTGCGGACGGGGCCCGGCGCGGCGTATCCGCTGGTGAAGGACGTCGGTCTGCGGCCCGGCGGGGAGGCGTCCACGATCGATGTGAACGACATCGGGTCGCGGGTCTCCACCGGCCAGCAGTACGCGGTGGCGGGGCGGGACGGGGAGTGGACGGCGATCTGGTACCTGGGGCAGAAGGCGTGGTTCCACAACCCGGCGAAGGCGCCGGTGGCCGTCCCGGCGACGGGGGAGGTGATCACGCCCCGGGCCGGGCTCGCCTCCGTGCCCGTGTACGGCAGGGCGTATCCGGAGGTGTCGGCCTATCCGGCCGGGATCCCCGCGCAGCAGGTGACCGCGCTGCCGTACGCCTTGGCGGCGGGCCAGGAGTATGTCGTCGGGGGTGAGGTGCGGGGCGCGTACTACTACGCGGTCACGTTCGACTCGGCCGGGCATCGGGTGGTGACCGGGGAGGATCGGTACTACGAGATCCAGTTCGGTCACCGGGTGGCGTATGTGAAGACGTCGGACGTGACGCTGCGAGCGTTGTCGTAGCCGGGGGCCGGGGCCTCAGCTCTGTTGGAAAAGCTCCGCCGGGAGGGGCTTGAGCAGAGCGTAGAGGTCGTCGGTGATGGGGCGGTCCCAGGCGGCGATGGTGACGAGGACGCCGTCGCTGCGGTCGAACTGGACGCAGGAGATGCGGCTCTCGGAGAGTTTGACGCGGCGCACGATCAGCAGGTTGTCGCCCTGCATCACCGGTACGTCCTCGGTGCCGGTGACGGTGACCTCCTCCTCGTTCTCCAGCGCGATCAGCAGTTGTCCGACCTCGAAGGGGACCTGGCCGTCGGCCACCTCGCGGGCCGGGGAGCCGTCGGGGAGATTGCCGATGATCATCGCGGGGCCACGGCCGCCGAACAGGTCGTAGCGCAGGAAGACTCCCTGGCAGCTGCCGTCGGGCGCGGGCAGCAGGCCGGCGCCCAGATTGCCGGGCCAGTCGCCGGGGTCCATGGCCAGTACGTCGAATTCGGGCCCGGCGGGAGAGGCGCTGCGGCGGCGGAGGAACGACATGCGGTCAATGGTACGTGGCGGGTGGCCGGCGGTGGGAATTTGGGGGTGGGGTCGGGGGGGGGGGTCGGGTGTTCGGTTGTTTGCGCGGTTCCCCACGTCCCTTGAGGGCGTTGTGCTCCGGCGCGATGGAAGTGGTGGGGCTATGGCTTTGGGGGGATCACCGCGATGGGGCTGGGGGCGTGCAGGAGTACCGCTTGGGTTACTGAGCCCAGCATGGGGGCGGGGGCGGTGAGGCGACGGCGGTGGCGGCCCACGACGGTCAGGGTGGCGTTCTTCGCGGCGGCGACGATGTTGCCGGCCGCGTCGCCGGGGACGGCGTAGGTGTCGGACCGGACGTCGGGGTGGTGCTCGCGGTGGGGGGCGAGGATGGCTTCGGCCAGGTCGCGGGTCTCCGACGCGATGGCTTCCTCGTCCAGGGCCGGTGGGACCAGTGCCGCCGGAGTGGTCCAGACCTGGATGGGCCAGGAGTAGGAGGCGACCGCGTGGACGCGGGCCCCGCGGTGGGCCGCCTCGGTGAAGGCGAAGTCGAGGAGGGCGTCGTCGGGGCTGTCGACCTTGATGCCGACGACCACGCGGGGGCCGGGCTCGACCTCGGGGGCGTCGTCGACCTCGCGGCCGGGGCGGGGCACCACGACGACCGGGCATCCGGCGTCGCGGGCGACGGCGATGCCGTTGGAGCCGAGCAGCAGGCTGGCGAAGCCGCCGCGGCCCCGGGAGCCGAGGACGATCAGCTGGGCGGTGTCGCCGAGTTCGGGCAGGACCGCCCCGACCGCGCCGTCGATCCCGAGGTACTCCGTCTCCGGTACGTCGGTGAGCTTGGCGAGGTGGGCGCGTACGTCGTCGAGCACGGGGTCCTCGACGGGGCCGGGCGGCAGGACCACCGGGGCGCCGGGCTGGGTCCACGCCGCGTACTGCCGCACATGGACCACCCGGAGGGGCGCACCGCGCCCCCGGGCGGTGTCCACGGCCCAGTCCAGGGCCCGCAGACTGTCCTCGGATCCGTCGACCGCCGCGATCACCGGCAGTTCGCTCATGGTCCTCACCTCCGGAGTACGACCTTCCGTTCCCTGGACCGTATCGGTCGGAAACGGTCCAGGACGGTTCGATGGTCGCATGCCGGGAATTCGGGGCGCCCAGCGGGGTCTAGGTGAGGTCGAACTCCCCTTCCCGTGCTCCTGACACGAACGCCCCCCACTCCGCCGGGGTGAAGATCAGGGAGGGGCTCTCCGGGCGGTCGCTGTTGCGCATCGCGATGAAGCCTTCGACGAAGGCGATCTGGACATCCCCCCGCCCCCGGCTGCTGGAGTGCCACTCCGCGTTGCTCAGGTCCAGGTCCGGCTTGTCCCAGCCCGTGAGCGGCTTGTGCTGGGTGGTGGTCTCGGCCACGTCCGTGCTCCTCCCGCTTTCGTCGTCCGCGGCCAGCCTAGCGATCGTGTCCCGGGGCCGACAGGCCACATGAGAGGACTCTCCCCGACGGCCTCAGGAGTCCGGTGGCTGGTCGCCGACCAGCCACCTGGCGAAGAACTGGGAGCCATCTCCGTACCGGTGTCCGAACGTGGCGTGGTGTTTGAACGGGCGGTGGCTCACGGACGTATGGGTGGGGGCAGGCCGGTCCCCCGTACGGAAGGAACACCGGGTGTCGCTCTTCACTCGCCCTCGTCAGGAAACGGACGGGGAGGGCGGCGGGGCAGGTGGTGGTCCGGCCGGCGGGTTCGGCCGGCGGGGCCGCTGTCCCCGTACGGCACGTGGTGTCGGCGTCGGGACGACGGTGCTGGCGGGGCTGCTGCTCTTCGGCGCGCTGGTGCTGCCCAATCGGGTCGAGCGGCTGTCGGTGGGGGCGTTCGCGCGGCTTCCGGCGGAGGGAATTCTGCTCGCGGGGCTGTTGCTGGCGCTTCCGGCGCGGGCTCGACGGATCGCGGCGGTGGTCTCGGGGGTGCTGCTCGGGCTGGTCACGGTGCTGAAGTTCGTCGACATGGGGTTCTATCAGGTGCTGGCCCGGCCGTTCGATCCGGTCCTGGACTGGGTCCTGCTGGACGACGCGACGGACTTTCTGCGGGAGTCGTTCGGCCGGGGCGGGCAGGTGCTCGCCGTCACGGGGGTGCTGGTGCTGTTCGCCGCGCTGCTGGTGTCGATGACGCTCGCCATGGTGCGGGTGACGCGGCTGATGGCCCGGCACCGGCACACGGCCACCCGGACCACGGTGGTCCTGGGCATCGCGTGGATCATCTGCGTCACGCTGGGCGTGCAGCTCGCGGGCGTCCCGGTGGCCACGAAGGGGAACGCGGAGTTCCTGGGGAACCGGGTGGCGCAGGTGCGGGCGGGGCTGCGGGACGCGGAGGTGTTCGAGCAGCAGGCCGCGGTGGACGCGTTCGCGGAGGTCCCGCCGCAGGAGTTGCTGACCGGGCTGCGCGGCAAGGACGTGCTGTTCACGTTCGTCGAGAGTTATGGGCGTACGGCGATCGAGGATCCGGCGATGGCCGAGCGGGTCGGGGGCGTGCTGGACGAGGGGACACGGTCGCTGGCGGCGGCGGGGTTCGCGGCGCGCAGCGGCTGGCTGCGGTCGCCGGTGACCGGGGCCGGGAGCTGGCTCGCGCACTCCACCTTTCTGTCCGGGCTGTGGATCGACAACCAGCAGCGGTACCGGTCCCTGACGACCAGCGACCGGGCGACCCTGACGAGCTACTTCCGGGAGAGCGGCGAGTGGCGCACGGTCGGGATCGTGCCGGGGGTGCGGCGGGCCTGGCCGGAGGGGGAGTTCTTCGGGCTCGATCACATCTATGACTCCGAGCGGCTCGGGTATCGCGGCCCGTACTTCAGCTGGACGCCTGTGCCGGACCAGTTCAGCATGGAGGCGTTCGAGCGGCTGGAGCACGGGCGGGGCGACCGGCGGCCGGTGATGGCGGAGATCATCCTCGCCTCCAGCCACAGCCCCTGGGCGCCGCAGGCTCCCGTGCTCGACTGGGCCGACCTCGGCGACGGCTCGGTCTTCCACCAGGTCAAGAAGGAGGGCGCGGACCCCGAGGAGGTGTGGAAGGACCCCGGCCGGGTGCGCGCCGAGTACGCCAAGGCCGTGGCGTACTCGCTGACCACGCTCGTCCAGTGGCTCGAACGCTACGGCGACGAGAACAGCGTGATGGTCTTCCTCGGCGACCACCAGCCGGTGCCGACGGTCACGTCGGGCAGCACCAGCAAGGATGTGCCGGTCACGGTCGTCGCCAAGGACGAGAAGGTCCTCGACCGGATCGCCGGCTGGGGCTGGACGGCGGGGCTGAAGCCGGGCGCCGACGCCCCGGTGTGGCGGATGGATGAGTTCCGGGACCGGTTCATGACGGCGTACGGGGGGTGATGTCGGCGGCGGGCCACAGGGTGGGGCGAGGTGACTGACGGTGTCTCACCCGCGTGCCCGGCCTCGCAGCGACGCCAGGACCAGGCGGCCGTACCGCGTCGTCAGGACCGCCGCCGTTGTCGCGAAGGCCAGCCCGAGGGCCAGGAGCAGGTGCCAGGGGTTCCCGTCGCCCAGGACCTGGAGGATGGACAGGGCGGTGCCCAGGGGCAGGCCGAGGATGGTCAGGATGCCGAGTGCGCCCGCGATCTGCTGGCTCTCGCGGGTCTGCACCAGACGGCCGTAGTCGGCGGCCTCGGCGAGGATGTCGGTGAACAGGCTGGGGAGGCGATGCTGGGTGTGGAAGGCGCGCAGCACACCGGCGGCGGGGCCGTGGACGGTCTGGTGGGGGCGCCAGTACGCGCTGCGGAACACGGCGATGTCGTCCTCCAGGGCCGCCAACCGCCGGGCGAGGCCGGGGCCGGTGTCGAAGACCGTGGAGAGCTGGTCGCCCAGGGCGTTGAGGTGGTCGCGCTGGATCATGCCCAGGAGGAGGGTGTCCAGGTGGACGGAGCGGATGTGGGCCTGGGCGAAGGCGTAGAAGTCGCTGTCGCCCCGGTCGGCCCGGTGGCCGAGGAACGCGGTGCCGTGCGGGCCGACCAGCGCGCTCCAGTCGGCGGAGAGGCGGATGGCTTCCTGGGCCAGGCGTTCGCGCCGCTGTGGGGTGGGCGGGTTGTCCCGTTCGGCGGATCGTGCGGCGAGTGCGCCGAGCCAGGTGTGGGCGGTGGCGGGGAGTTCGCCGTCGGCCCGCCGCAGGACGGAGGGATGGCTGTCGTCCGGTGTGAAGAACGCGATGGTGTAGGGGCGGGCTATCGCGAAGGGCTCCGCCGGCGGGGTCGTGTCGGCCGCCGCTGCGAACAGGGTCGCCGGGGACAGGGGGCCGGTCAGGGGGTCGGGCAGGGCGCCGGGGCGGTGGCCGATGGCACGCAGTACCTCCAGCAGGGCGGGGCCGGTGACGTCGAAGTGCAGGACGCCCAGGGCTCGGTGGGGGGCGGCCGGGCGGGCCGTGCCCAGCAGTTCCAGGCCGATGAGGGTCAGGGGGCCGTCGGTCACCGTCGTCGTGCGGTGCCAGCGGCGGCCGTGCAGTGCGCGGGCCACCGCCGGGGCGAAGTACTGCCGCCGCCACTCGGCGTCCCGTGCCCGCTCCCCCACCGCGAACGGCAACGGGCCGCGGGCCCAGTCCGGTTCGCCGTGCAGCAGGACCGGCAGCACCACGGACACGCTCTGCCGTACGCCGGTTGCCGTGGAAAGGCCGTTGGTGGAGGGGTCGTCGGAGGAACGGCCGTCGGAGGAACGGCCGTCGCTGGAGCGGTCGTCGGAGGAGCGGTCGTCGGTCAACGGGTGAACCGGTCCCGCAACTCGCGCTTGAGGATCTTGCCGCTGGCGTTGCGGGGCAGCCGGTCCACGAAGAAGACCCGCTTCGGCGCCTTGAAGGGGGCCAGGCGTGCGCGGGTGTGGGCGATCAGGTCGGCCTCCGACACCTCGCCGCGCGCGACGACCACCGCGGTGATCGCCTCGATCCAGCGCGGGTCGGGCAGCCCGATGACAGCGGCCTCGGCGACCGCCTCATGGGTGTACAGGGCGTCCTCGACCTGGCGTGAGGCGACCACGACCCCGCCGGAGTTGATGACGTCCTTCACCCGGTCGACGATCGTGAAGTAGCCGTCGGCGTCCCGGACGGCCAGGTCCCCGGAGCGGAACCAGCCGTCCCGGAAGGCGTCCGCGGTCTCCTCGGGCTTGCCCCAGTAGCCCTCGCACAGCTGCGGTGAGCGGTAGACGATCTCGCCCGGGGTGCCGTCGGGCACGTCCTCGCCGTTCTCGTCCACCACCCGCGCGTCCACGAAGAGCACCGGACGGCCGCAGGAGTCCATCCGGCCCTCGTGCTCGTCGGGGCCGAGCACGGTGGCCAGCGGGCCGATCTCGCTCTGCCCGAAGCAGTTGTAGAAGGCCAGCTCCGGCAGCCGCTCCCGGAGCCGTTCGAGTACCGGCACGGGCATGATCGACGCCCCGTAGTACGCCTTGCGCAGTCCGGTCAGGTCCCGGGTGGTGAAGTCCGGGCGCTGTGACAGGGCGATCCATACCGTGGGTGGGGCGAACAGGCTGTCCGCCCGGCCCTGTTCGATCAGTTCGAAGATACGGTCGCCGTCCGGCGCGTCCAGGATGGTGTTGGTCGCGCCGACCGCGAGATAGGGCAGCAGGAAGACATGCGTCTGGGCCGAGTGGTAGAGCGGCAGCGAGTGCACGGGGAGGTCTCCGGCGCTCAGGTCCAGCGCGGTGATGGCGCTCAGGTACTCGTGGACCAGGGCGCGGTGGGTCATCATCGCGCCCTTGGGGAGCGCGGTGGTGCCGGAGGTGTAGAGCAGTTGCACCAAGTCCTCGGAGCGGGCCTCGGGGCCGTCGTACGGGGCTGTCCGGGGCAGCGTCGCGAGGAGCGAGCCGTCGGTGTCCCGCAGGGGGAGGGATCGGGTGCCCGCGGGCAGCCGGTCCGTCAGGGCGGGGTCGGTCAGGACCAGGGAGGCACCGGACTGGGCGAGGAGGTAGGCGAGGTCGTCGCCGGTCAGGTTCTGGTTGACCGGGACGTGGACGAGGCGGGCGCGGGCGCAGGCGAGGAAGGCGATGAGGTAGGCGTCGGAGTTGTGGGCGTAGGCGGCGACGCGGGCGCCTGCGGCGAGGCCCTGGGCCAGCAGGATGGTCGCCGCGCGGGACACGGCGTCGTCCAGGTCCCGGTAGGTCCAGGTGCGGTCGGCGTATTCGACGGCTACTCGGGTGGGGGTGCGGTGGGCGCTGCGGCGCAGCATGCCGTCGACCGTGCTGTGGGTGCTGCGGCGGGGCACGCCGTCGACCGTGCTGTCGTGTCCGGGCGTCGTCGTCATGACGGTTGATCCTCTGCTGGGGGCGGGGCGAGGTCAAGGGGCGGGAGGCTTGGTGGGCGGGTGCGGGTTCGGTGGGGGCTGGTCGCGCAGTTCCCCGCGCCCCTGGGGGGTTGGGGTGGGGGCCTCTTCGAGGTCGCCGCGACCCCTCAGGGGGGTTGGGGTGAGCGCTTCCTCAAGGTCGCCGCGACCCCTCAGGGGGGTTGGGGTGAGCGCTTCCTCAAGGTCGCCGCGACCCCTCAGGGGGGTTGGGTGAGCGCTTCCTCAAGGTCGCCGCGACCCCTCAGGGGGGTTGGGGTGGGCGCTTCCTCAAGGTCGCCGCGACCCCCCTCAGGGGGGTTGGGGTGGGCGCTTCTTCGAGGTCGCCGCGGCTCTCAGGGGGTTGGGGGCCGTGTTCCTTTCACTCGAACGGCGGGCCGGGCGTGCCTCGTGGGGGGCGCTGCGGCAAGGGTGGGTGAGCAGGGGGGGCGGACGGGACGGGAAGGCGGCGGGGTTCATGGAGCTGGTGGGGTTCCGGGGCGGCTATCCGGTGCCGGAGAGCGCGGCGGACTCGTTCGACCGGGTGGACGCGCGGCGGGCGGTGGAGGCGTACCGCTTCTTCTATCCGGTGGTGTCGATGGAGGGGATCCTGCGCGGCACCCGGGCGGTGGGGGCGGCGGACAACACGGTCGCGCCGCTGCTGCTGCCCCACCCGCACCACGTGGGTTTCACCCTCGGTTCCGACGCCCCCTGTCTGGGCGCGGCCCTGGATCTGGGGCGCAGCGGACCGCTGGTGATCGAGGTGCCGCCGGGCCCGCTGGCCGGGCTGGTCGACGACCACTACCACCGCTGGCTGGTCGATCTCGGGCTGTCCGGCCGGAACGGGGCGCGCGGTGGCCGGGTGCTGCTGCTGCCCCCGGGGCACGGGCGGCACGTGCCGGACGCCGAGCGGTACGAGGTGGTGCGCAGTGACACCTGGCATGTGCTGTGCGTGCTGCGGGCCCTGCCCCTGGACGGCGATGTGGCGCGGGCCAACGCGCTGCTCGCGTCCGTGCGGGTGTATCCGCTGGTCCGTCGGGACGATCCGCCCCGGTTCGTGGTCGTGAACCGGGACGACACCGCGATGGACACCACCCCGCTGGCGTGGGAGGAAAACCTGGAGTACTGGCGGGTCCTGCACCGGGTGATCGACACCGAGCCGCCGGTCGGGGAACTGCGGCCGATGCTGGGGCTGCTGGCCGAGCTGGGCATCGAGGCGGGGCGGCGGTTCGCGCCGGAGGCCCGGATGGAGCGGATCCTGACGGAGGCCGCGCGGCAGGGCCGGGACGAGCTGCTGATGTCGGCGTTCGCGTCCCGGCGCCCGGACCGGATGGTGTGGCCCGACCGGGCCTGGGAGTGGGCGGGACTGCGGCCGGAGAACGGCACGTTCGAGCGGCCGGGCTCGCTGGACATGGAGGCGAGGGACCGCTGGTTCGCACAGGCGATCCTGGCCTCCCCGGCGATGTTCCGGCGGGAGCCGGGCGCCGGGTCGCTGTACTGGCTGGGTGTGCGCGACGGCGACGGGGAGTATCTCGACGGCGGCCGGACCTACCGGCTGCGGGTGCCGCTGCCGGTGCCGCGGACCCTGTTCTGGTCGGTCACCGTCTATGACGCGGCCACCCGCTCCGAGATCGCCGCCGATCAGGGTCAGGCCTCCCTGCGCTCGCTCTTCGACGACCTGGAGCCGGCCGGAGCCGGTCATGTCGACCTGTACATCGGGCCGGCCGCGCCCGCCCGGACCACCGGGCGCTGGATCCAGACGGTGCCCGGCCGGGGCTGGTTCGCGTACTTCCGGATCTACGGGCCCACGGGGCCGGCCTTCGACGGGGCGTGGCGTCCTGGCGACTTCGAGGCGGTGGACCGAGCCGGGCGCGCCCGGCTTGCCCCCGGCAATTGCGCGGGCGGATGACCCGACGTCGGCCTTTTCGCCGGGCGGTCCTTCTCCGGCCGGCCACCCGGCCAAACGATTCCGGCATGTCGTATACGGGGACCAGTCAAAACCAGCCGCTCACCTCTCCCCCACCCCTCCTGACCAGGGGCTCCGGCACCGGGTGTCTGATCAGGCAAGAGACACTGCCCGAACGGGCTGCGAAAGCGCTTACCTGTGACCGGGTTCACGATGCGGCCTGCCCGAATCCTTTCCTTAAGCGTCCGGTAAATCAAAGGAGCGTAAAAGGACACCCGCACGGCGCATCAAGAGAGTAAGCAGGAGTCGACGGCAAGCCGGAAGTTGACAACGTTAGTACTCGCGGATAGCATTTCTTTCCGTTCAGAATACCTATTTCAATTCGGCGTTCTCCCGGCAAACTCGCGGATGACCCGAATCATAGTCGGCAGCAATGCGTCCGAATCATTCTGTCCGTCGGACCATCGACCACCTCGTGGTCGTACGGTGTGCTCACCCTGCCTTCCCCTGGGAAGACAGCCGGCCGCACAGCCGTTCCGCCCACGTTCATGGGGGCGACATCACCGCCGGACTGCGGCGCACCGGGCTTCTCCGGGCCGAGGTGACCGGCTCGTGACGGAATGGGCGGGACAGCGCGCGACCACTCGGAGAAACAATCTAGGGGGCAGCTGCGATGCACCTTTTCGGCCGTTCGAGAGAACTTCAGGCCCTGAGCGAAGCGTTCACGGAGAGCGTGCGAGGGCACGGACGGCTCGTGATCATCACCGGCGGCGCCGGATCCGGCAAGACACAGCTGGTTCATGAATTCCTGACGGGTCTGAGCAGCACCGACGCAAGAATACTCACAGGTACGGCGGAGACCGTCGAACGAGATCTTCCGATGAGCCTGGTTCGGCAATTACTGCACACTGTCGAGACGGAGTGCGGCATATCACACCTGGAATGCGGGATATCACACACGTCCTCCTTCATGGTGTACCCGGACTTCACGGCGCCCCCGGACTTCACCCTGCGCCCGGCCGGGAAATGCGGCCCGCCGGCGGAACCCGGCCGGCGCCGCCGCTCCACCCCTGCGGAGGTCGCGCAGGGGCTGCTGCGCCTCACCGACGACGGGCGTCCCCTGGTCCTCGTCGTGGACGACGCCGACGCCCTGGACCATGACTCGCTGCACACGATCGTGCAGTTGCTGCGCCGCAGCCGCTCCCGGCCGGTGCTCGCCGTCTGCGCCACCTCGGGGCACTTCGGCGAACTGCGGTCCCGGACCTACCCGGAACTGCTGCGCCAGCCCCACCAACGGCTGCGGGTGTCCCCCCTGTCGGAGGCGAGCGTGGGGGAACTGCTCGCCCGGCAGGCGGGCCACCCCGTCCCGCCGAGTGTGCGCACCGCCTACCACCGGGCCACCGCGGGCAGTCCGTTGCTGGTGCACGCCCTGCTGGACGACAGCACCCGCTTCGGGCCCGAGATCGGCCGGCCCGTCGCCGGTACGGCCTACCGCCAGGCCGTGCTGTCGCTGCTGCACCACGGCGACGCCGACCAGATCGCGGTGGCCCGTGCCCTGGCCGCGCTCGGACCGCGGGCCGCCGGTGTCCCGCTCGTCGAGCTGACCGGCGCGCCCCCGGCCTGTGTGCAGGACACGGTCGACCTGCTCAACTCCGCCGGGCTGCTGGACGGTCATGTCTTCCGGCACCCGGCCGCCGCCGCGGCGGTCCTGGAGGACATGGACACCGCCGCGCGCACCGACCTGCACAGCCGCGTCGCCCACCTGCTGTACCGTTCCGGCACCTCTGCCGAGGACGTGGCCCCGCAGCTGCGCGCCGCCGGTCTCGTCCCCGCGAGCTGGGGCCCGAGGGTGCTGCGTGCCGCCGCTGACCAGGCGCTGGCCGCCGATGACGTGGAGCGCTGCACCGCCTATCTGGGCCTGCTGCTGCGCGACTGCGCCGACGTACGGGAACGGCATGCCCTGTCGGTGGCTCTCGCCGGTGCGCAGTGGCGCACCGACCCGGCTGCGGCCGGTCCGCATCTGGAGCCGCTGCGCGACGCCGCGCTCGACGGTTCCCTGAGCATGCGGGACACCGCGGCCGTACTGCGTCATCTGCTGTGGCAGGGGGACACGGAGCTGGCCGCCCGCGCCGTGGCGAGCCTGGTGCGGGTCCAGTCGCCGGCCGATGCGCAGATCGTGGCGGAGGTGGAGTTCGTACGGCAGTGGTTCTACGGGGTGGCGCTGCCCGGGAAGTATGCCTCGGCGTCCGGACCGGCCGCGCGGTGCCGTTCGTACGCCGAGGCCGGTGGGCTGGCCGCCCGGGTGGCGGATCTGATCGGCGGGGAGGCCACCGACGAGTCGGCGGCGGCGGTCGCCCAGGCCCTCCAGGGGCATCAGCTCGATCATCTCAATCTGGAACTGGTCGCGATGTCGCTGCTGGCGGTCGCGCACGCGGACCGGCCCGCCGTCGCCGCCGAGGCGTGCGAGGGGCTGCTGGAGTGCGCCGCCGAGCGCCGGGCGACGACCTGGCAGGCCCTGCTCGGCAGCATCCGTGCGGAGATCGCCCTGCTCCAGGGCGACATGGTCGCCGCGCGGGAAGGGGCGCTCGCCGCGCTCGGCACGCTGCGCGCGCAGAGCTGGGGCGTGCTCATCGGTCTGCCGCTGTCGACGGCGATCTCCGCGCACACGGCCATGGGTTCCTACGCCGACGCGCAGGAGCTGCTCAAGCACGAGGTGCCGGAATCGATGTTCCGTACGGTGTTCGGCATCCAGTATCTGCGGGCCCGCGGCCATCACTACATCGCCACCGACCAGCCGTTCGCCGCGCTCAGCGACTTCGAGACCTGCGGGCGGCTGCTGCGGGAGGGCAACCCCAGTCTCCAGAAGGGGATTCCGTGGCGGTCCGACCTGGCCCTGGCCAATCTGCGCATCGGCAAGGTGCGGTCGGCGCGGGAATGGGCGGAGCAGCAGCTCCAGTTGCCCGGCGGGCACAGCTCTCGGGCCCGTGCGATGGCCCTGCGGCTGCTGGCGGCGACCTGCAAGCCGCATCGCCGGGCGGCTCTGCTGCACGAGTCCATCGATCTGCTCAAGACCTGCGGGGACCGCTACGCGCTGGCCCAGGCGTGCGCCGATCTGTCGGCGGCGCACTACGAGCTGGGTGACTACGCCCGTGCCCGGCTGGTGGCGCAGGAGGCGGACCGGGAGGCCGCGGCCTGCCGGATCGAGTCGCCGGTCGACGCGCATCTGCTGGCGGATCCGGGCCAGAGGGACGACCCGTCCGGCCCGGCGATCCTCAGCGACGCGGAGTGCCGGGTCGCCGGGCTCGCCGCGCTCGGGTACACCAACCGGGAGATCAGCGCCCGGCTCCATGTCACCGTCAGCACGGTGGAACAGCATCTGACCCGGGTCTACCGCAAGCTCAACGTGGCCAGCCGCTCGGAGCTGCCCACGCAGATGCTGGAGCAACGGATCCCGAAACTGTCGGACCACTGGGCGCGTACGCACTCACCGGCGGGGTGAGGGGGCGCTCACGGGGGTGAAGGACGGTCTGGGGTCGGGGCACTTGTGAGGTGTCCCGACCCCTTGCTGTGTGTGTGTGGGGGGGTCGCGCGCGGGGGGGCGCAGACCGGTTGCCGTCAAGCCGGGTGAGTGGGTGTCCCGGGACGATGGCTCATGGCCGTCCCGGGACGGTGCACTCAGTCGAAGGTGCCGAGTTCGTTGTCGAGGATGCCGAAGAGTTCGTCGGCCGTGGCCGTGTCCAGGGTCTGGCTGTCGGGGTGTGTGGCACCGTTCAGCTGCTGTTGCTCGGTGCCGTCCCAGCGGGCGGTCAGGGCGCGCAGGCGGGCCGCCACCCTCGCCCGCTGTTCCTCGTCCGGCACGGCCGAGTCCAGCGCCTCCTCCAGGCGGATCACCTCGGCCTCGATGTCGGGGCCGTGGGCCTTGTCGTCCAGGCCGAGTTCCTCGAAGAGGTGCCGGGCCAGCGCCGCCGAGGTCGGGTGGTCGAAGGTGAGGGTGGTGGAGAGCCGCAGACCGGTGTCGGCGGCGAGCCGGTTGCGCAGTTCCAGGGCGGCCAGCGAGTCCACTCCGAGGTCGCCCAGGGAGCGTTGCGGATCGACGGCACCGCCCGGCCCGTGGCCGAGGACGTCGGCGACGTGCGCGCACACCGTGTCCGCCAGCAGCCGCAGGGCGTCGGCGCCGTTCAGCCGGGTCAGCCGGGCGTCCAGTGCGGCGGCGACGGGTGGTGCGGCGGTCTCCCGGACCGTGCGGCGCGCCGCGGCCGGCGCCAGTGCGCGGACCAGGGCGGGGGCGTCGTCGGTGACCTGGACCCGGACCGGCAGCAGCAGGGCCCGGTCGGGGGCCGTGGGGTCGTCGGCGTTCAGCGCCCGGTCGAACAGGGCGAGTGCCCGTTCCGCGGGCAGCGGCAGGATGCCGTCGCGGGCGAGCCGGCGCAGCTCGGTCGCGCCGAGCCCGGCGGCCATGCCCTCCCCCGTGTCCCACAGTCCCCAGCCGAGCGAGAGCGCCGGGAGCCCCTCGGTGCGGCGCCGGGCGGCGAGGGCGTCCAGGAAGGCGTTCGCGGCGGCGTAGTTGGCCTGGCCCGCCGCGCCCAGGGTGCCCGCGGCGGAGGAGAACAGCACGAAGGCGGCGAGGTCCAGGTCCCGGGTCAGTTCGTGCAGGTGCCAGGCGGCGTCGGCCTTGGGCCGAAGGACCGTCTCCAGCCGCTCCGGGGTGAGGTCGGTGAGCAGTGCGTCGTCCAGGACGCCCGCGGCGTGCACCACGGCCGTCAGCGGGTGCTCGGCGGGCACGGACGCCAGCAGCGCGGCGAGGGCGTGCCGGTCGGTGACGTCGCAGGCGGCGACGGTGACGGTCGCGCCCAGCGCGGTGAGGTCGTCCAGGGCCGTGGGGTCGGGCAGCCGCCCGGCGCGTCCGGCCAGCAGCAGATGGCGTACGCCGTGCCGGGTGACCAGATGCCGGGCGAGCAGCCTGCCGAGGCCGCCGGTGCCGCCGGTGATGAGGACGGTGCCGTCGGGGTGCGGTGCGGCTGCCGGGCCGTCGGGGTCCGGTGCGGGTGCCGCCGTCGGCTCTTCGTCGGCCGTGCGGACCAGTTCGGGGGTGTGTACGGTGCCCGCGCGCAGGGCGAGTTCGGGCAGGCCGGTGGCGACTGCGGCGCCCAGGGCGGCGGTGGAGGCGGGGTCGCCGTCGGTGTCGACCAGGACGAACCGGCCGGGATGCTCGACGGCCGCCGCCCGCACCAGACCCCAGCTCACCGCCTGCGCCGGGTCCGGCACCTCACCGACGTCGACAGCCACGGCGGACCGGGTCAGCACCACCAGCGGCTCGTCCCCGGGGGCCGCGAGGTGCTGTTGCAGGGCGGCGAGGGTGTGTACGGCGATGTCGCGGGCCTGCGTCGGGAGGTCGGCGCCGGGGGTGGATGGGGAGAGGGCGAGGGTGCGGGGCGCCGCCGCGGGGCCGTCGGCGGACGCGGGGTGCCCGGTGCCGGGGTCGCCTGTCGGCATGGCGTTGGCGCGCGGCGCCGATGTGGAGCCCTCCCCGGGCATCGGGCGCTCGGCGCGATCCTCGCCCACGGGCGCGGTGAGCGGGTGAGACGCGGACACGGAACCGTTCACGGGCACCCGACGCTCCTCCCCCGCCACGGGGAAGGCGCTCGGCACGGACGCTCCACCCCCCGCCGCGGCGAAGACGGTCGGCACGGACACTCCATCCCCCGCCGCGGCGAAGATGCTCGGCACGGACACCCCGCCCCCCGCCTGGGCGAAGGCGCTGGGTACGGACACCCCGCCCGCCGCCACCGCGAGGCCGCTGGGCAGCGACACCCCATCCCCCGCAGCCACCGCCCGCGCGACCCACCGCACCCGGAACAGGTCGCCGGGCGCGGGTGCGGACGCGGCCAGCTGAGCGGCGGTCACGCGGCGCAGGCGCAGGGACCTCACCTCGGCGACGGGCGCTCCGGTGTCGTCGTACAGGCGCAGGGTCAGATGGTCGGTGTCGTGGGGGGTGAGGTGCAGTCGGAGGGAAGTGGCGCCGGAGGCGTGGAGGGTGACGCCCTCCCAGGAGAAGGGGAGGGTCATGACCGTGGGGTCCTGGCCGTCCAGCAGGTCGATGGCGTGCAGGGTGGCGTCGAGCAGCGCGGGGTGCAGGGCGAAGCCGTCGGCGGCTGCGGGGTCGGGCAGGGCGAGGTCGGCCCAGACGTCGGCGCCGAGCCGCCAGGCGCCGCGCAGGCAGCGGAACAACGGGCCGTAGTGGTAGCCCTGTTCGGCCAGATGGTCGTAGGTGCCGCTGACGTCGACCGGTCGGGCTCCCGGCGGTGGCCACTCGGTGTGGGCGGGCGGTTCGGGCGCGCGGCTCGGGGCGAGGACGCCGGTGGCGTGCCGGGTCCAGGTGCTGTCGGTGCCTTCGGGGCGGGCGTGCACGGTCAGTTCGCGGCGGCCGTCGGCGTCGGGGGCCGCGGCGGCCACCTGGACGTGGACGGCACCGGACGCGGGCAGCACCAGGGGGCGTTCCAGGGTGAGTTCCTGCACCGAGGGGCAGCCGGTGCGGTCGCCGGCCTGGACGGCCAGTTCGACGAACGCGGAGCCGGGCACCAGGACGACGCCCGCCACGGCGTGGTCCGCGAGCCACGGATGGGTGGTCAGGGAGAGTCGGCCGGTCAGCGCCACCCGGTCGTCGGCGGCCAGTTCCACGGCGGCGCCGAGCATCGGATGCCCGGCGGGGGCCTGGCCCAGGCCGCCCGCGTCGCCGCTCGCGCCGGGCGCGTCCTCCAGCCACAGCCGCCGCCGCTGGAACGCGTAGGTCGGCAGATCGGTGAGGGGCGTGCCGGTGCCCGCGTACGCCCGCCGCCAGTCGACGGCCAGTCCGCGTACGTGGGCCGTGCCGAGCAGGGCGGCGAAGGTCCGCTCCTCCTCGCGGTCGCGGCGCAGCGCGGGGACGAACGCCGATCGCCCGGTGTCGGTGACGGCGTGCGCGCCCATGGCCGACAGCACGGCGTCGGGGCCGAGTTCGAGGAAGGTGCGGACCCCGGCGTCCTCCAGTGTGCGGACGGTGTCGCCGAAGCGGACCGGCTCCCGGACATGGCGGACCCAGTAGGCGGGGTCGCACAGGTCGTCCTCGGTGGCCCGGGTGCCGGTGACGTCGGAGACGACCGGGATCGTGGGCGGGGCGTACCGCAGATCGCGGGCGGTCTTCTCGAACTCCGCGAGCATCGGGTCCATCAGCGGGGAGTGGAAGGCGTGGCTGACCCGCAGCCACTTGGTACGGCGGCCGGCGAACGCCTCGGCCACCGCCGCCACCCCGGCCTCGGTGCCGGAGACGACCACGGCACGAGGTCCGTTGACGGCCGCGACCGAGACCTCGGGGCCCAGATGCGGCCGGATCTCCTCCTCGGTGGCGTCGACGGCGAGCATCGCGCCCCCGGCGGGCAGCGCCTGCATCAGCCGGCCGCGCGCGGCGACCAGCCGGGCCGCGTCGGCGAGGTCCCAGACACCGGCGACATGCGCGGCGGTGACCTCACCGATGGAGTGGCCCGCCAGCCAGTCCGGGCGGACGCCGTACGACTCAAGGAGCCGGTACAGGGCGGTCTCCACCGCGAACAGGGCGGGCTGCGTGTACCCGGTCAGGTCGAGCGGCGCGGCCCCTTCCGTGCCGGGCTCGGCCCACATCACGTCCCGCAGCGGGCGGTCGAGATGGGCGTCCAGGGCCTCGCAGGCCGCGTCGAGCGCCGCCCGGAAGACGGGGTGGGCGGCGTACAGGCCACGGCCCATGCCCGCGCGCTGGGCGCCCTGGCCGGTGAAGAGAACGGCGGTCGCGCCCCCTGCGGGCCTGCCGTGGACCACGCTGTCGGCGGCCTCGCCGTCGGTGAGCGCGATGAGGGCTGCGCGGAGTTCGTCCTGGTCGCGGGCCACGATCGCGGCCCGGTGGGTGAGGGCGGCGCGGCCCGTGGCCAGGGTGCGGGCGAGGGCGGGCAGCGGCTGATCGGCGACGGTACGCAGACGTGCCGCCTGGGCGGCGAGCGCCTCGGGGGTGGCACCGGAGATCAGCAGCGGGAGGAGCGGGGGCGGGGCGTCGGTGTCGGCGGGGGGTTCGGCTTCGGCGGGGGGTTCCTCGATGATCGTGTGGGCGTTGGTGCCGCTGATGCCGAAGGAGGAGATACCCGCCCGGCGGGGGCGGTCCGTCACCGGCCAGGGCTGTTCCTCGGTCAGCAGGCGCACACCGCCCGCCGCCCAATCGACCTTCGTCGACGGCTCATCGACGTGCAGGGTGCGGGGCAGAACCCCGTTGCGCAACGCCATCACCATCTTGATCACCCCCGCCACCCCGGCAGCGGCCTGCGTGTGACCCAGGTTCGACTTCACCGAACCGAGCCACAACGGCTCCGTACGCTCCTGCCCGTACGTCGCCAGCAACGCCTGCGCCTCGATCGGATCCCCCAACGTCGTCCCCGTACCGTGCGCCTCCACCACATCCACCTCCCCCACCGACAACCCCGCCACCGCCAGCGCCTGACGGATCACCCGCTGCTGCGCAGGACCGTTCGGCGCCGTCAGACCGTTCGACGCACCGTCCTGATTCACCGCACTGCCCCGCACCACCGCCCACACCCGATGACCCCGCGCCCGCGCATCCGACAACCGCTCCAGGACGAGCATTCCGGCGCCCTCGGACAGGGCCGTGCCGTCGGCGCCGTCGGCGAAGGACTTGGCGTGGCCGTCGGCGGCCAGATTGCGCTGCCTGCTGAAGTCCACGAACGTGTCGGCGGTGGACATCACGGACACCCCGCCCGCCAGCGCGAGGGTGCACTCGCCCTGCCGCAGCGCCTGCGCGGCCAGATGCAGCGCCACCAGGGACGAGGAGCACGCGGTGTCGACGGTGAGGGTCGGGCCCTCCAGGCCGAGGGCGTAGGCGATCCGGCCGGAGGCGACGCTGCCGAGGCTGCCGTTGCCGAGGTAGTCGCGCACGGACTCGGGGACCTGGCGCAGCCTGCTGCCGTAGTCGTGGTACATGACGCCCGCGTAGACGCCGGTACGGCTGCCCTTGAGGGTGTGCGGGTCGATACCGGCCCGCTCCAGCGCCTCCCAGGACGTCTCCAGCAGCAGCCGCTGCTGCGGGTCCATGGCGAGGGCTTCGCGGGGGCCGATGCCGAAGAAGTCGGGGTCGAAGTCGGCGGCGTCGTAGAGGAATCCGCCCGCGCGGGTGCTGCAATGCCCGGCCTTGCCGGGTTCGGGGTCGTAGAGCCGGTCCAGGTCCCAGCCCCGGTCGGCGGGGAAGGCGCCGATGCCGTGGCCGCCGTCGGCGAGGAGTCGCCACAGGTCCTCGGGGGTGGTGACACCGCCGGGGTAGCGGCAGGCCATGGCGACGATCGCGATGGGGTCGTCCGCTTCTCGCGGGGCGGCGGGAGTGTTCCCGTAGGTGTTCTCGGAGGTGTTCTCGGGCCGGGTGCCGAACAACTCGGTGGTGAGGTGGGTCAGCAGCGCGTCCGTGTCGGGGTGGTCGAAGACGAGGGTGGCGGGGAGCCGGATGCCTGTGGCGGTGCCCAGGCGGTTGCGCAGTTCCACGGCGGTGAGCGAGTCGAAGCCCAGTTCGCGGAACGAGCGGCGCGGATCGAGGGTCATGTCGTCGCCGTGGCCGAGCACGGCGGCCACATGGGTGCGGATCAGCTCCCTGAGGGCGGTGTCCCGTTCGGCGGGGCCGAGGGCGGCGAGCCGGTCGGCGAGCGAGGCGGGGTTCGCGCGGGCGGCGGCGGTACGGCGGGCGGGCGCGGGCACCAGGCCGCGCAGGACGGCCGGGACATCTGCGGCGCGGCGCAGCCGGGGCAGGTCCAGGCCGATCGGGATCAGCAGCGGGTCGGTGGCGGTCAGGGCGGCGTCGAACAGGGCCAGGCCCGCTTCGGTGGACAGCGGACGGACGCCCGCGCGTGCCATGCGGTCCACGTCGGCGTCGGTGAGGTGGGCGGTGAGACCGGTGCGCTGCTCCCAGAAGCCCCAGGCCAGGGAGTGCGCGGGCAGGCCGTGCGCGCGGCGGTGGGCGGCGAGCGCGTCGAGGAAGGCGTTGGCGGCGGCGTAGCCGGACTGTCCGGCGCCGTCGACCGTGCCGGCGGCGGAGGAGAACAGCACGAACGCGGCGAGGTCCAGATCCCGGGTCAGCTCGTGCAGATGCCAGGCGGCATCGGCCTTGGGGCGCAGTACGGCGGTCAGCCGCTCGGGCGTCTGGTGGCTCACCAGGCCGTCGTCGAGCACCCCGGCGAGGTGGATGACGGCGGTCAGCGGCCGGTCGGGCGGTGTCTCGGCGATGAGCCGGGCGAGCTGGGCGCGGTCGGCGGCGTCGCAGCGGGCGACCACCATCTCCGCGCGGAGGCCGTCGAGGTCCGCGAAGGTGTCGGCGGCGGTGCCGCTGCGCCCGGCGAGCACGACGCGGCGTACGCCGTGCTCGGCGACCAGGTGCCGGGCGATCAGGGCGCCGAGCACCCCGGTGCCGCCGGTGATCAGGACGGTGCCGTCGGGGTCCAGGCGGGGCGCCGGTCCCGGGGCCCGGGCGGCGCCGGACGCCGGTCCTCGGGGGGTGGTGGCGCGGGTGAGGCGGGGCAGGTGTGCGGTGCCTTCACGGAGGGCGAGTTGGGGTTCGCCGCTGGTCGCCGCGGCGGCCACGGCGGTGGCCGGGTCGCCGGTCGCGGAGTCCACCAGCACGAACCGGCCCGGGTGCTCGCCCTGCGCGGCCCGGACCAGGCCCCATACGGCGGCGCCCGCGAGGTCGGTGACATCCTCGGTGACGCCCTCGGTGACGCCCTCGGTGGCGTTTTCCTCGCCCACGGCGACGGCGCCCGACGTGAGCACCAGGAGCCGGGCGGTCGCGGTGCGGTCGTCGGCCAGCCAGTTCTGTACGGCGGTCAGGGCTCGCTCGGTGGAACGGTGGGCGGCGGCGGGCGGGGCGTCGGGGCCGAGGCGATCGTCGTGGCCGCCCGCGCGCAGCACCACCCACTCGGGCACGGGGTCCAGTGCGGCCGGGCCTCCTTCGTCCAGGACCGCGAACGGAGGTGCGGGCGTCCGGGGCAGCGGCAGGACCGGCCAGTCCAGGCGGTACAGGTCGTGCAGGTGGTCGTGATGGGCGGCCGGGGTGAGGGTGGCCGGGTCGACGGGCCGGGAGATCAGGGCCCCGACCTCGGCGACGGGGGCGCCGGTCGGGTCGGCGAGCTGGACGGAGAGCCGGTCCCCGCCGTGCAGCCGGACCCGTAGCGCGGTGGCCCCGGTCGCGTACAGGGAGACCCCGGTCCAGGCGAAGGGGAGCCGGGCGGTGTCCTGGTCGTCGGTGGCGAGGCCGTCGGCGTGCAGCGCGGCGTCGAACAGCGCCGGGTGCAGGGCGAAGGTCTGCGCGTCCACGGGGAGTTCGGTCTCGGCGTAGGTCTCGTCGCCGCGCCGCCAGAGGGCGGTGAGTCCCTGGAAGGCGGGCCCGTAGTCGTAGCCGAGGGCGGCGAGGCGGTCGTAGGCGTCCTCGATCGGTACGGGTCGGGCGCCCGGGGGTGGCCAGGCCGTGAGGTCGAAGGCGGGGGCGCCGGTCTGCGGGGCGAGCAGGCCGGTGGCGTGCCGGGTCCACGTGGTGTCATCGGTGCCGTCGGCGGATTCGGGGCGGGTGTGGACGCTCAGTGCGCGGTGGCCGGTCTCGGCGGCGGCGGCGATGTGCAGTTGGAGGTGGAGCGCGCCGCGCTCGGGGAGTACGAGGGGGGTGTGGAGGGTGAGTTCGGCGAGGTGGGCACAGCCGAGGTCGTGGCCTGCGGTGAGCGCGAGGTCGACCAGGGCGGTGCCGGGCAGCAGAGGGGTGCCGGAGACGGCGTGGTCGGCGAGCCAGGGGACGGTGGCGGTGGTGAGGCGGCCGGTGAACAGGGTGCCTCCCTCGGCGACCGGGACGGCGGCGCCGAGCAGCGGATGGCGGGTGGCGCGCAGTCCTGCGGCGGTGACATCCCCGGTGGCGGCGGAGCGGCCGAGCCAGTAGCGCTCGCGCTGGAAGGCGTAGGTGGGCAGGTCGGCGGTGTACGGCGGCGGGCCGTCGAACAGGGGGGTCCAGTCGACCGGCAGCCCGGCGGTGAACGCCTCGCCCAGGGCGGCCAGGACCCGCTCGGGGCCGCCGTTGTCGCGGTGGAGTGAGCCGAGGGCGGTGATGGCGGTGCCGGTGGCGTCGGCGGTCTCCTCGATGCTGTGCAGCAGCACGGGGTGCGGGCTGCACTCGACGAACACCCCGTACCCGGCGTCGAGCAGGGTGCGGGTGGCCGGTGCGAAGAGCACGCTCTGGCGCAGGTTGGTGTACCAGTACCCGGCGTCCAGGGCGGTGGTGTCGAGCCGGGTACCGGTCACGGTGGAGTAGAACGGCACCTCGGAGGGGCGGGCCCGGATGTCCGCGAGGTCGGTGAGCAGGCGGTCGCGGACGGCCTCGACGTGGGCGCTGTGCGAGGCGTAGTCCACGGGGAGCCGTTTGGCGCGTCCGCCGCCCGCCACGATGGTCTCGCGCAGGGCGTCGAGGACGTCCGCGTCGCCGGACAGCACCACCGAGGAGGCCCCGTTGACGGCGGCCACGGCGACGCGCCCGGCGTAGGGGGTGAGGAGGTCGCGCACCCGGGGCTCGGGCAGCGCGACGGACATCATGCCGCCGCGCCCCGATAGTTCGCGGGCGATGGCGCGGGCGCGCAGGGCGACGACGCGGGCACCGTCGGCGAGGGAGAGGGCTCCGGCGACGCAGGCGGCGGCGATCTCGCCCTGGGAGTGGCCGATGACGGCGGCGGGACGGACGCCGTGCGCGCGCCACACCTGAGCGAGGGAGACCATGACCGCCCACAGCACGGGCTGGACGACGTCCACGCGCTCCAGTGGCTGCCGGGACCGGACGGTGTCCAGGAGGTCGAAGTCGGTGACGGGCGCGAGGGCTTCGGCGCAGTCCGCCATGGTGGCGGCGAACTCGGGTGAGGTGTCGAGCAGGTCGGCGGCCATTCCGGCCCACTGGGAGCCCTGGCCGGGGAAGACGAAGGCGATGCGGGAGTCCTGGGCGGGCCTGCCGCGCACCAGGTTCGGCGCGCTCGCGCCCTCGGCGAGGGCGGTCAGTCCGGCGGTGAGGGCGGGGAGATCGGCGCCCGTGACGACGGCCCGCTCGTCCAGCGCGGCCCGGCCGGTGGCGAGGGTGTGCGCGATGGCCGGGAGAGGGGCGAGGGTGGTGGGCGTGGGGGTGGCTGTGGTGGTCGCCGTGATGGTGGTGGTGAGGTGGTCCAGGAGCTGGCGGGCCTGGGCGGCGAGTCCGGGGCCGTCCTTGCCGGAGAGTATGAGCGGGAGCGGGGCCGTCCTGGAGGGCTCGGGGGCAGGGGTGGGGCTCTCGGAGTCGGACGCAAGAGTCCCACCCGTCACATACTCCGGCGCCGCCTCGACGATGACGTGGGCGTTGGTGCCGCTGATGCCGAAGGAGGACACGGCCGCGCGGCGGGGTTCGTCGGCGGTGTGCCAGTCGCGGGGCTCGCCGAGGAGTTGGACGGCACCGGCCGTCCAGTCGACCTTGGCGGTGGGGTGTTCGGCGTGCAGGGTCCTGGGGAGCCGGCCGTGCCGGATGGCCATCACCATCTTGATGACCCCGGCGACCCCGGCGGCGGCCTGGGTGTGCCCGATGTTGGACTTGATCGAGCCGAGCCACAGCGGGGCGTCCTCGGGCCGGTCCTGGCCGTAGGTGGCGAGCAGCGCCTGCGCCTCGATCGGGTCGCCGAGCGGGGTGCCGGTGCCGTGCGCCTCGACGGCGTGCACCTGGCGGGGTGTCAGACGGGCGTCGGCGAGGGCGGCGCGGATGACCCGCTGCTGGGAGGGGCCGTTGGGGGCGGTGAGGCCGTTGGAGGCACCGTCCTGGTTGACGGCGGACCCCCGTACGACGGCCAGGACGCGATGCCCGTTGCGGCGGGCGTCGGAGAGCCGCTCCAGCAGCAGCAGACCCGCGCCCTCGCCCCAGCCGGTGCCGTCGGCGCCGTCCGCGAAGGACTTGCAGCGGCCGTCCTGGGCGAGGCCGCGCTGGCGGGAGAAGTCGATGAAGGTGTCGGGCGTGGACATCACGGTGACGCCGCCCGCGAGGGCGAGCCCGCACTCGCCGCTGCGCAACGCCTGGACGGCGAGGTGGAGGGCGACGAGGGAGGAGGAGCAGGCGGTGTCGACGGTGACGGCGGGCCCCTCCAGGCCGAGGGTGTACGAGACGCGCCCGGAGGCGACGCTGCCGAGGTTGCCGTTGCCCAGGTAGCCCTCGACGCCTTCGGGGACATCGGTGAGCCAGCTGCCGTAGTCGTGGTACATGACGCCCGCGTAGACGCCGGTACGGCTGCCCTTGAGGGTGTGCGGGTCGATACCGGCCCGCTCCAGGGCCTCCCAGGACGTCTCCAGCAGCAGCCGCTGCTGCGGGTCCATGGCGAGCGCCTCGCGCGGGCTGATGCCGAAGAAGCCGGGGTCGAAGTCGGCGGCGTCGTAGAGGAATCCGCCCTCGCGGACATGGGTGCGGCCGGGGGCGTCGGGGTCGGGGTCGTAGATGCCCTCGACGTCCCAGCCACGGTCGGCGGGGAAGTCGCCCACGGCGTCCGTGCCGGTGTCGACCAGCCGCCACAGTTGCTCGGGGGTGCTGACGCCGCCGGGGTAGCGGCAGCTCATCGCGATGATCGCGACGGGTTCCCGGGCCGCCTCGGCGATCCGCTCGTTCTCCTGGCGCAGCCGCTCGTTGTCCAGCAGTGACTCGCGCAGCGCCTCGACGATCTGCTCGACGGATGTGTCCACGGTCGGTTTCGCTCCCTGCTGGCTCGGCGGGGCCGGTGCGGCGATGGAGAAGTGGGGGAAAGGGTCGGTGAGAGGTCAGGTGGAGGTGACCGGAGGGTCATTGCGGGCCCGTGCGGTCCAGCGCGGCGCGCACCAGGTCGGCGACCGCCATGGACTTGATGTCCAGGGGCCGGTTCGCGGGGGCGGGCGCCGGGCTTCGCTCGGTCAGCTTCAGCAGGCTGTCCAGGAGTCCGGCGTCCCGGATCCGGGCGATGGGGATGCCGGAGATCAGGGCGCGCACCTCATCGTCGTCGCCGTCCGGGCCGGGTCCGGCGTCGGGCTCTGCGGGCTCGGGGCGCAGGCGTTCGAGGAGGTGGCCGGCGAGGGCGGCCGGGGTGGCGTAGTCGAAGATCAGGGTGGACGGCAGGCGCAGTCCGCTGACCGTGTTCAGCCGGTTGCGCAGTTCGACCGCGGCGAGCGAGTCGAAGCCCAGTTCGGTGAAGGCGCGGCGGGGCGGGACGGCGGCGGGTCCGGAGTGGCCGAGGACGGCGGCGACCTCGCCGCGGACCGCCTCCAGCACCGCGTGCTCGTGGTCGTCGGCGGGTAGCGCCGCCAACTGCTCCGCGAGGGTGCGGGGACGGTCGTCGTGCCGGGCGCGGGAGGCGACCCCCGCCAGGGTGCGCAGGACGGCCGGAACGTCGTCGCCGCGTCGGCGCAGGGCCGCCGTGTCCAGCCGTACGGGGACCAGGGCGGGGCTGCCGGAGGCCACGGCGGCGTCGAACAGGGCGAGGCCCTCTTCCGGGTCGAGGGCGCCGATGCCGGAGCGTTCGACGCGCTGGGTCCCGGCCGGGTCCAGGCCCGCGCCCATGCCGTCGCCGGACCACAGGCCCCAGGCCAGGGAGGTGGCGGGCAGGCCGAGGGCGGCCCGGTGGGCGGCGAGGGCGTCGAGGAGGACGTTGGCGGCGGCGTAGTTGCCCTGGCCGGAGGCGTCGATGGTGCCGGCGGCCGAGGAGAACAGCACGAAGTGGGACAGCTCGCGCTCCCGGGTGAGTTCGTGCAGATGCCAGGCGGCGTCGGCCTTGGGTCCGAGCACGGTGTCCAGCCGCTCGGGGGTGAGCGAGGTGACGAGCCCGTCGTCGAGGACTCCGGCGGTGTGCACCACGGAGTCGACGGGGTGCGCGGTGAGCAGGGCGGCGAGCGCTGCGCGGTCGGCGACGTCGCAGGCGACGATGTCCGTCTCGGCGCCCAGGGCCACGAGATCGGCGCGCAGGGCGGCGGCGCCGGGCGCGTCGGGGCCGCGGCGGCTGGTCAGCACCAGTCGGGTGACGCCGTGCCGGGCGGCCAGGTGCCGGGCCACCAGGGTGCCGAGGCCGCCGGTGCCGCCGGTGATCAGGACGGTGCCCCAGGGGCGGTCCGTACGCCCGGTGCCGGGTGGGTCGGCGCGGACCAGCCGGGGGGCGTGGGCACGGCCGTCGCGCCAGCGCAGCTCCGGCTCCCCGGCGTCGAGGAGGGCGGCGAGCGCGGCCCGGTCCGGTACGGGGGCGCCGGGCCGGTCCCGGCCGACGAGGAGGATCCGGCCGGGGTCCTCGGCCTGCGCGGCCCGCACCAGCCCGTGCACGGCGGCATCGGCGAGGCCGCCCCCGGTGAGCACGACGAGGGTCGAGCGGGCGTGACGGTCGTCGCCCGACCACGTCTTGAGGGTGTCCAGGGTGCGGCGGAGCGCGGCCCGTACGGCGCCGGGCAGCCGCTCCCCGTCGGCGGGCGGGGCGGTGACGGGCAGGACCACCACATCGGGCACGGGCGTGCCGAGCGTGTCCGGGCCGGGGTGCAGCGGGGCGCCGAGACCGAGGTCGTCGTCGCCGAGGACGGCCCAGCTGAGCCGCTCGGGGTGACCGGCGGCCTCGGGCAGCGGTGTGTCGGTGAGGGTGTACAGCGGGCGGTGGCGGGCGGTGAGCCCGTCGGCGGGAACCGGGCGGGTGACGTACGACGCGACGGTGGCCAGCGGGTGCCCCTCGGTGTCGGTGAGGTCGATACGGGTGCCGTCGGGGCCGGGGGTGACCCGGACCCGGGCGGCGCGGGCGCCCTGGGCGTGGGGGGTGACGCCGGTCCAGGCGAAGGGCAGGGCGACGCCCCCGGCCGGCGGCGCATCCCCGGCCCCGGCCTCGTCCAGCAGTGAGGTGACGTGCAGGGCGGAGTCCAGCAGGGCCGGGTGCAGGGCGTACCGGGCGGCGTCCGGTGCGGCTGCCTCGGGCAGTTCGAGGTCGGCGAGGAGGGTGTCCCCGTGCCGCCAGGCGGCCCGTACGCCCTGGAAGACGGGGCCGTAGTCGTAGCCGTCGGCGTGCAGGCGCGGGTAGAGGCCGGTGACGTCGAGGGGGGTGGCGCCCGGCGGGGGCCAGACACCGGCGTCGGGCGCGGGGGCGGTGGCGGCCGGACCGGTGAGGGTGCCGGTGGCGTGCCGGGTCCAGTCCTCGGCGTCGGGGGCGTTCTCGGCGCGGGAGTGGATCTCGACGGTGCCGTCGGGGCGGGCGGACACCTGGAGGCGTACGGCACCGCCGGGGTCCAGCACCAGCGGGGCCTGGAGGGTGAGTTCCTCGATGGCGGGGCGGTCGGTGAGGCGTCCGGCGTACAGGGCGAGGTCGACCAGGGCGGCGCCGGGCACCAGGACCGTGCCCAGCACGGCGTGTTCGGCGAGGACGGGGTGGGTCGCGGTGGAGATCCGGCCGGTGAGCAGCACCCCGGCGTCGCCGGGCAGGTCGAGGCGGGCGCTGACCAGCGGATGACCGGCGGCGGCCAGCCCGTGCCCGGCGGCGTCCCCGGCGGCGGGCGCCGGGGTGGGCAGCCAGTGGCGCTGGTGGTCGAAGGCGTAGGTGGGCAGCTCGACGCGGCGGCCCGCGTACGGCCCGTACAGCGCCGACCAGTCGACGTCGTGGCCCCGGGTGTGGACGGTGGCCAGGGCGGTGAGCAGCCCGGCGAGTGGTGGGGTGTCCTTGCGGGCGGCGGGGACGAAGGCGGGGTCCTGGGTGTCGGGCAGGATGTCCGGGCCCAGGGCGGTGAGGACGGGCGCGGCGCCGAGTTCGAGGAAGGTGTCGGCGCCCTTCGCGGCGAGGGTGGTGACGGCGTCGGCGAAGCGAACGGTCTCGCGCACATGGCGTACCCAGTAGTCGGCGGAGCCGAGTTCGGCGGCGGTGGCCTGGGCGCCGGTGAGGGTGGAGACGATCGGCACGGCCGGTTCCGCCGCCTCGATGCCGGTCATGACCTCGCGGAACGCGGCCAGCATGGGTTCCACGCGGGGCGAGTGGAAGGCGTGCGAGACGCGCAGCCTGCGGGTGCCGGTGAAGTGCGCGGCGACCTCGGTGACGGCGTCCTCGTCGCCGGAGACCACCACCGCGCGGGGCCCGTTGACGGCGGCGAGAGCACAGCGCCCGTCCAGCAGCGGGGTCACTTCGTCCTCGCCGGCCGGTACGGCGATCATCGCGCCGCCCTCGGGCAGCCCGCGCATCAGCCGGCCCCGGGCGGCGACGGCGGTGACGGCGTCGGGCAGCGACCAGACGCCCGCGACGTGCGCGGCGGCGAACTCGCCGACGGAGTGGCCGGCCAGCCAGTCGGGGCGCAGTCCGAAGGACTCCAGCAGCCGGTAGAGGGCGACCTGGGTGGTGAACAGGGCGGCCTGGGTGTAGGCGGTCCGCTCCAGGGTGCCGGGGTCGTCGCCGAGGACGACGTCGGCCAGCGGGCGTTCGAGGTGCTTGTCGAAGAGGGCGGCGGCGCGGTCGAAGTGCTCGGCGTAGACGGGGAAGGCGTCGTACCACTCGCGGCCCATGCCGGGGCGCTGGGCGCCCTGCCCGGAGAACAGGTAGGCGAGGGTGCCGTCGGTGACGGAGCCGGTGATGAGCAGGCCGGGGGCTTCGGTGCCGTGGGCCAGGGCGTCGAGGGCGTCTCGGAGGCCGGTGGCCTGATGGTCGGCGGCGGCCCGGTCGGCGCCGGTCGCGAGGAGCACCGCGCGGTGCGGGTGGGTGGCGCGGGTGGTGGCCAGGGCGAGACCGAGGTCGGCGAGGGAAACCCCGGCGGGGGCGACACCGACAGGGGTGACATCGGCAGGGGCGACACCAACAGGCGTGAGACCGACAGGCGTGACACCAACAGGCGTGACATCGGCAGGCATGACATCGGCAGGCATGACATCGGCAGGCATGACATCGGTCGAAGTACCACCGACAGACGTGACACCGGCCGAAACACCACCGCCAAAGGAGCCATCGGCGAACCCCGCCCCCGTCAGCTCGCGCAACCGGCGGGCCTGACCCCGCAGGGCCTCGGGTGACCGCGCGGAGACGGGCAGGGCGAGGACCGGCGGCGCGGTGGCGGGGTCGGCCGCCGGGGGCTCCGGCTCGGTGAACTCCTCCAGGATGACGTGGGCGTTGGTGCCGCTGATGCCGAAGGAGGACACTCCCGCGCGCCGGGCCCGGCCGGTGTCGGGCCAGTCTCGGTGCGCGGTGAGCAGTTCGACGGCACCCGCGCTCCAGTCGACCTGGTGGGAGGGCGCGTCCACGTGCAGGGTGCGGGGCAGGCTGCCGTGCCGCATCGCCATGACCATCTTGATGACCCCGGCGACCCCGGCAGCGGCCTGGGTGTGGCCCATGTTGGACTTGACGGACCCCAGCCACAGAGGCTCGCGCCGGTCCTGCCCATAGGTGGCGAGCAGCGCCTGAGCCTCGATCGGGTCGCCCAGCGTGGTCCCCGTACCGTGCGCCTCCACAGCGTCGACGTCGGCAGGGGCGAGCCCGGCGGCGGCGAGCGCGGCGCGGATGACGCGTTGCTGGGAGGGCCCGTTGGGGGCGGTCAGGCCGTTGGAGGCGCCGTCGGAGTTGACGGCGGAGCCGCGTACCAGGGCGAGGACGCGATGGCCGTTGCGGAGCGCGTCGGACAGCCGTTCCACGACGACCAGACCGGCGCCCTCGCCCCAGCCGGTGCCGTCGGCGGCGGCGGCGAAGGACTTGCAGCGGCCATCGGCGGCCAGTCCGCGCTGCCGGGCGAAGTCCACGAAGGTGTCCGGCGTGGACATCACGGTCACCCCGCCGACCAGGGCCAGATCGCACTCGCCCTGCCGCAGCGCCTGCGCCGCCAGATGCAGGGTGACCAGGGAGGAGGAGCAGGCGGTGTCGACGGTGACGGCCGGTCCCTCCAGGCCCAGCGCGTAGGCGACCCGGCCGGACACGACACTGCCGAGGCTGCCGTTGCCGAGGTAGGCGGCGAGATCCTCGGGCACCTCGGCCAGCCAGCTGCCGTAATCGTGGTACATGACGCCCGCGAACACCCCGGTGCGGGAGCCGCGCAGCCGGTTGGGGTCGATGGCGGAGCGCTCCAGCGCCTCCCAGGCGACCTCCAGCAGCAGCCGCTGCTGCGGGTCCATGGCGGTGGCCTCGCGGGGGCTGATGCCGAAGAAGGCGGCGTCGAACTCGGCCGCGTCGTAGAGGAAGGAGCCCTCGCGGGTGTAGGTGCGGCCGGGGATGCCCGGCTCCGGGTCGTAGAGCGCCTCGGTGGGCCAGTCCCGGTCCGTCGGGAAGCCGCCGACCGCGTCGACGCCGTCGGCGACGAGCCGCCACAGGTCCTCCGGGGAGCGGACCCCGCCGGGGTAGCGGCAGCTCATGCCGACGATGGCGATCGGATCGTCGTCGTCTGCCGTGTCGTCCGCCGTGCCGCGCGCGGCCGGGGCGGCGGGTCGTCCGGCGCGGTCGGTCCGGTCGGCGGGGGCGAAGACGGTGGCGTGGATGTGGTCCGCGAGGGCGCGGGAGGTGGGGTGGTCGAAGACGAGGGTGGCGGGCAGCCGCAGTCCGGTGGCGGTGTTCAGGCGGTTGCGCAGTTCGACGGCGGCCAGGGAGTCGAAGCCGAGGTCGGTGAAGGCGCGGCCGGGGGCGATGGCGGACGGCCCGTCGTGCCGGAGCACGGCGGCGACCTCGGTGCGCACCAGCTCCAGCAGGGCGCGCTCGCGATCGGCGGCGGGCAGCGCGGCCAAGGTGTCCTCGGCGGCGGGTGCGGTGGGGGCGGCGGCCCGGCGGGTGACCGGGCGGACGAGGGCGCTCAGCAGGGGTGGTACGCCGTCGGGGCGGCGGCGTACGGCGGCGGCGTCGATCTCCACGGGCAGCAGGTGGGGTGCGCGGGAGGTCAGGGCGGCGTCGAAGAGTTCCAGGGAGCGGGCGGCGGACAGGCCGGGCAGGCCGTGGGCGGCGATGCGGTCCAGGGCCGGGCCGTCCAGGGCGGCGCCCATGCCGCTGCCGGTGGCCCACAGTCCCCAGCCCAGGGAGGTGGCGGGCAGGCCGAGGGCGGCGCGGTGGGCGGCGAGGGCGTCGAGGTAGGCGTTGGCGGCGGCGTAGTTGCCCTGGCCGGGTGCGTCCAGGACGGCGGCGAGGGAGGAGAACAGCACGAAGTGGGCGAGGTCGCGGCCCTGGGTCAGTTCGTGCAGATGCCAGGCGCCGAGGGCCTTGGCGTGGAAGACGTCGTCGACCATGGCGTCGGTGAGGGTGTCCACGATGCCGTCCCGGACGGTCCCGGCGGCGTGCACGACGGAGTCGACGGGGTGGGCGTCGAGCAGCGCGCGCAGCGCCTCGCGGTCGCCCGCGTCGCAGGCGGCGACGGTCACCTCGGCGCCCAGCGCAATGAGTTCGGCGCTCAGCTCGGGGGCGCTGCCGCGCCGGCCGGTGAGCACGAGCCGGCGCACGCCGTGCGTCCGGACCAGGTGCCGGGCGAGCAGCGCGCCGAGGCCGCCGGTACCGCCGGTGATCAGGACGGTGCCCCAGTCGGCGGGGGCTCGGTCGGCCGGGGGGTGCGCGGTCAGCCGGGGTACGGCGAACCGGCCGCCCGCGAGGGACAGTTCGGGCTCCCCGGTGGCGAGGACGGCACGCACGTCGGCCTCGGAGGGCAGGCTCTCGTGCTCGACCAGGACGTAGCGGCCGGGGTGCTCCGCCTGGGCGGCGCGGACCAGTGCGCGTACGGCGGCGTGGGCGGGGCTGCCCGGCGGGGTGACGACGACGAGCCGGGTCGCGGAGAGGTGTGCGTCGCGCTGCCAGGTCTGGAGCAGGCGCAGCACGTGATGGACGTGGGCGCGCGCCTCGGTGGCGTCGGCGTGGGCGGGGCCGGGCACGCGGTGCACGGCGGCGTCCGGTGCGGGGCCGTCGGACCGGGCGGGGTCGCCGTCCGCCGGCCCGATGCGCAGGGGCGGGGCGGTCCCGGGCCGGGGCAGCGGCGACCACTGGACGGCGTACAGGAGGTCGGTGGCCGGTACCGGGCGGGAGGTGAGGCCCTCGACGGTGGCGACCGGGGCGCCGGTCGGGTCGGTGAGGTGCAGGGCGAGGGTGTCGCCGCCGCGCCGGGTGATCCGTGCCCGGAGGGCGGTGGCGCCCGTGGAGTGCAGGGTGACGCCGGTCCAGGCGAACGGGACCAGTACCTCGGGGCGGGGCGGGGTGTCCAGGTCGGCGGCGTGCAGGGCGGCGTCGAGCAGCGCGGGGTGCAGGCCGAAGGCGCCCCCCGTGGCGGCGGTGTCGTCGGGCAGGGCGAGGTCGGCGTACACGTCGTCGCCGTGCCGCCAGGCGGCGCGCAGGCCCTGGAAGGCGGGCCCGTACCCGTAGCCCTGTCCGGCGAGGGCGGGGTAGACGTCGGTGACATCGAGGGGGGCGGCCTCGGGCGGCGGCCAGGCGGCCGGGCCGGGGGCCGCCGGTGGGGCGGTGGCGGTGAGGACTCCGGTGGCGTGCTGGGTCCAGGGGGTGGCCTCGTCGGCGCGGGTGTGGACGGTGAGGGTGCGGCGGCCGTCGGCGTCGGGTTCGCCCACGGCGACCTGGACGGCGAGATCGTCGTCGGAGCGCAGCACGAGCGGGGCGCCGAGGGTCAGTTCCTCCAGCGCGGCGGCGCCGACCTGGTCCCCGGCACGCAGGGCGAGTTCGACGAAGGCGGTGCCGGGCAGCAGGGTGCGTCCGGCGATGACATGGTCGGCGAGCCAGGGCTGGGTACGGGGGGACAGCCGTCCGGTGAGGACGACGCCCTCGGCGCCGACGGCGACGACGGCCCCCAGCAGCGGGTGCCCGGCGGGCAGCTGGCCCAGGCCGGTGGCGTCGGTGCCGGTGCGCTGCGCCAGCCAGAAGCGGCGGCGCTGGAAGGGGTAGCCGGGCAGGTCGACGCGGTGGCCGCCGAGCGCGGCGAAGTGCCGCCGCCAGTCGACGGGGACGCCCCGGGCGTGGGCGGCGGCGAGCGCGCCGAGCGCCTCGCGGGTCTCGGGCCGCTCGCGCCGCAGCACGGGCAGGAAGGCGGTGCCGGGCGCGTCGGTGCAGTCCGGGCCCATGGCGGACAGCACGGCGTCGGGGCCGACCTCAAGGAAGGTGCGTACGCCCGCGTCGGTGAGGGTGCGCACGGCGTCGTGGAAGCGGACCCGGGCGCGGACGTGCTCCACCCAGTACTCGGGGTCGCGCAGTTCGGGGCCGACGGGCCGGCCGGTGACCGTGGAGACGATGGGCAGGGTCGGTTCGGCGTAGTCCAGGACGTGGGCGACGCGCCGGAAATCGTCCAGCATCGGTTCCATCAGCGGCGAGTGGAAGGCGTGACTGACGTTCAGGCGTTTGGTGTCGTGGCCGCGCGCGGCGAGTGCGGCGACGATGTGCTCGACGTCGGCCCGGTCGCCGGAGACCACCAGGGAGGCGGGCCCGTTGACGGCGGCGATGCCGGTGCGCGCGGTGAGCAGCGGCGTCACGTCGTCCTCGGTGGCGCGTACGGCGACCATGGCGCCGCCCTCGGGGAGGTGCTGCATGAGGCGGCCACGGGCGGCGACGAGGATCGTGGCGTCCTGGAGGGTGAGCACCCCGGCCACATGGGCGGCGGCGATCTCGCCGACGGAGTGTCCGGCGAGCTGGTCGGGGGTCAGGCCCCAGCTGGTGAGGAGGTGGTGGAGGGCGACCTCCACGGCGAACAGAGCGGGTTGCGCGTACTCGGTGCGGTGCAGGAGCGCGGCGTCGGGGGTGCCGGGGCGGGCGGACAGGACGGCTGCGAGGGGGCGGGCGAGTTGCAGGTCGAAGTGCGCGCAGATGTCGTCGAGGGCGGCGGCGAACACCGGATGTTCGGCGGCGAGTTCGCGTCCCATGCCGGGGCGCTGGCTGCCCTGGCCGGTGAAGAGGAAGCCGAGTTCGCCGTCGGCGCGGTCGCCGAGGGGCGTGGTGCCGGTGGCCAGGTCGTGCAGGGCGGTACGCAGTTCCGCGCGGTCGGCGGCCACCAGGACGGCCCGGTCGGGGAGGGCGGCGCGGGTGGTGGCGAGGGTGTGGGCGAGGTCGAGCGGTGCCGCCGCGTCGGCGACGGTCAGGAGGTCGGCGGCGCGGGCCCGTAGCGCGGCCTCGCCCCGCGCGGAGAGGGCGAAGGGGAGAAGGGCAGGGGCGTGCCGGGCGTCGGAGCCGCCGTCGGGGGTTTGCGGCCCGTCGGGCTCCACCTGCTCGGGGCGTTCCACGATGACGTGGGCGTTGGTGCCGCTGACGCCGAAGGAGGAGACGCCCGCGCGGCGGGCCCGGCCGGTGTCGGGCCAGGCGCGGGGCGCGGTGACGAGCTGGACGGCTCCCGATGACCAGTCGACGTGCGGGGTGGGTGTGTCGATGTGCAGGGTCGCGGGTATCTCGCCGTGCTCCATGGCGAGGATCGCCTTGATGAGCCCGGCGGCTCCGGCGGCGGCCTGGGTGTGTCCGAGGTTGGACTTCACGGAGCCCAGCAGCAGCGGGGCGTGGTCGGGGCGGTCGCGGCCGTAGGTGGCGAGCAGGGCGGTGGCCTCGATGGGGTCGCCGAGCCTGGTACCGGTGCCGTGGGCCTCGACCATGTCCACGTCGGCGGCGGTGAGCCCGGCGTCGGCGAGGGCGTGCCGGATGAGCCGCTGCTGGGCGGTGCCGCTCGGGGCGGTGAGGCCGTTGGAGGCGCCGTCCTGGTTGACGGCGGAGCCGCGTACCACGGCCAGGACCCGGTGGCCGTTGCGGCGGGCGTCGGAGAGCCGTTCCAGGACGAGGACGCCGACGCCCTCGGCGAACCCGGTGCCGTCGGCGGCGGCGGCGAACGCCTTGCAGCGGCCGTCGGGCGCGAGACCCCGTTGTCTGCTGAAGGCGGTGAACACGCCGGGGCCGCCCATCACGGCGACGCCGCCCGCGAGGGCCAGCGAGGATTCGCCGTCGCGCAGGGAGCGGCAGGCCAGATGGACGGCGACCAGGGAGGCGGAGCAGGCGGTGTCGACGGTGACGGCCGGTCCTTCGGCGCCCAGCACATAGGCGACCCGGCCGGAGATGACGCTGGCGGCGTTCCCGGCGAGCAGGTGGGCGTCGAGGCCGTCGGGGGCGTCGTGCAGGCGCGGCCCGTACTCCTGGACCTCGGCGCCGAAGAACATGCCGGCCGCTGTGCCGCGCAGGGTGGTGGGGTCGATGCCGGCGTCCTCCAGGGCGTGCCAGGACGTCTCCAGGACGAGGCGCTGCTGGGGGTCCATGCCGAGCGATTCCCGGGGGCTGATGCCGAAGAAGTCGGCGTCGAACTCGGTGGCCGTATCGAGGAATCCGCCGTCGCGGACGTAGGTGCTGCCGGGGACCTCGGGGTCCTCGTCGTAGAGGGCGGTCAGGTCCCAGCCGCGATCGTGCGGGAAGCCGGAGAGCACCTCGCCGCCCTCGGTCAGCAGTCGCCACAGGTCGGCGGGTGAGGAGATGCCGCCGGGGAAGCGGCAACCGATGCCGACGACGGCGACCGGTTCCTCGGCGGCGCGGACGGTGGCGGGCCGGGCGGGCGGGTCGGGGTCGCCGTGCACCTCGGCGAGCAGCCGGGCGGCCAGTTCGCGCACGGTGGGGCAGTCATAGGCGATGCCCGCGGGCAGGTCCAGGCCGGTGCGTTCGGTGAGGCGCCGGTGCAGGTCGAGCGCGGCGAGCGAGTCGAGCCCCTGCGCGGCGAAGGGGGCGGACGGGTCGATGGCGTCCGTGGTGCCCGGCCGGGCCGCTTCGATCGCCTCGGCGACGGCCGTGCGCACCAGCTCGGTCACCGTTCTGCGGTGCGTCGACGGCGGGGCCGCGGCGAGCCGGCGGGCCAGAGCCGATTCGGATCCGGGCCCGTTCATCCACGCGTCTCCACTCTTCGCCGACACGGTTCTCCCCACCTTTCCCGTCGCCTTTCCCCGCACTTCTTCCCGTGCCTTTCCGCTTTTTCCTCACCGTAGTGACGGCCCCGGAAGGGCCACACCCTTAAGCACCCCTAGGGGCGGGCACCTGCGACGGCCAGGGGTCCCCGGGGCCGCGGTGGTCGTACGAACGGCGGACATGGGACAGCGAATCGAGCAGCCCGGCGGAGGTGATGGCCTGGGCCGGGCGTACGTCGGCGATGCCGGTCAGCGGCATCTTCCCGATGTCGGCCCAGCACAGGCGACCGCCCGCGTCGATGTAGCTGCGGGTGCGTCCGGCGTTGTCCGGGTGCAGGCAGTAGGGGACGTCGAGCAGGCCCTCGGAGAAGGCCGTGAGCAGTGCCGTGCCGAGGTCGTCGTCCAGGGCCAGGACCGCTTCGATGAGCGCGGACGCCTCGGCGTAGGTCTGGGTGCGGGTGCCGTCGAGCGGGGCGCGGTCCGTGCGGTGGGCGACCGCCGCCGCGTATTCGAGGGCGGTGATGTTCTCGGTGACCGTGGGAATGCGGCGGGATTCCGCGACGGTTTTCACGATGAGCCGTTCCGAGCCACTGGCGACGGCGAGTTGGGCGGCTGTTCCGAGCAGCCGGTAGGCGCCGGGGGCGGTTTCCGGGAACAGTCCCATGTACGCGTAGATGACGATGTGCCAGTCGGTGTCCGGCAGCAGTCTGGCGCACAGGCCGCGCAGGGCGGCGACCGCTTCGGCGTCCTGGCGGGGGTCGGTCTGCTGGGCGTAGCTCAGGGAGATGCTGCGGATGCCGTGCCGGTGGAAGAACAGGCCCTCCAGGACGCTGACGGCGACGAGCAGGCCGGGCGGGCAGAGCTGGCCGAGGACGCAGCCGCCGAAGGTCTCCAGGTGCGGTTCGGTGCCCGGCCCGCGCGCGGCGGCGAGCAGTTCGCAGGACGCGGCCCAGTGCGCGACGGACTCGCGCAGCGGGACCCGGCCGTAGGGCAGGCAGTAGGAGATGGGGCCGCCCTCGGAGGCGTCGAGTCCGACGGCACGCAGGGCCCGGAAGATGTCCTGGGGGGCGGCGGAGCCGTGCCGGACCTGGACCGGGAAGCCGGGGCCGTGGACGCCGTCGAGCACGCCTCGGGTGGTGGCCGCCGGGTGGCTGACGATCGGGTAGCCGTTGAGGGCGACGCCCTCCAGGACGGCGAGCCGGGCCGACTCCAGGTCGCCGACCCGGGTGTAGCTGTCCAGGGTGATCGTGCCGACGGTGGTGGCGGCGGCGTCGCGGGTGGCGAGCAGTCCGGCGCGCATCGCGTCGGGGCCGCTCATGCCCATCCGGGGCTGGACCACCAGATGGCCCGCGTCGTGAGCCCGGCGCACGAAGGCGCCGAACCCGGTGCCGGTCACACCAGGGCCCGCTGCGGCAGGGTGGCGAGCATCCGGGTGAAGGTGGCGACGCCGTCGGCGCTGTCGTCGAAGACGGCGTCGTACCCGGCGGCGCGCAGTGCCACACTCTCCTCGTCGCCGCAGGGGCCGCAGATGCCGAGCTTGCCGCCGATGACGGCGGGTACGGCGGCCAGTTCGGGGTGTTCGCGCAGCCGGGTGACGGTGCGCATGCCGTCGTGGTAGCCGTGGCCGTTGACGCTGCTGACGACGATGAGGGCCGGGTGGTGGTCGAGGGCCTCGGCGATCAGCAGGTTCTCGGGGACGCAGGGGCCGAGGTTGACGACCCGGTGGCCGTGCTCCTCCAGCAGGAGCTGGAGGTAGACCAGGTTCCAGGTGTGGGAGTCGGAGATGCCGCCGGCCACGATCACGGGCCGGCCGCCGGGGGTGGGGGAGGTCATGGTCGTGCCGGAGGTCGTGAGGGTGGTCATCGGGGGGCCTGTCCGTGGTCGTAGGTGCGCTGGTGCCGGATGCGGGAGACGGAGACGAGGGTGTCGCCGCGGACCACGATCTCGGCGGGGGCGGGTCTGCCGAGGAACATCAGCAGGCTGGCGGTGGGGCCGTAGGCGCCGGCGTTGGGCACGGTGAGCAGGTCGCCGGGGGCGGCGCCGGGCAGCGGGACGTTGCGGCCGAGGAGGTCGCCGGGGGTGCACAGCGGTCCGGCGAGATGGGTGAGGGGGCCGCCGCCGGGGCCCGCCGACTCGTGGGGCTCGACGGTGACGGGCATGATGCGGCCCAGGCCCGACATGCCGCCGAAGGTGTTGATGCCGGCGTCGAGGACGGCGTAGCGCTGGCCCCGGCTGTCCTTGACGTTGACGACGCTGGTGAGCAGGGTGCCGCTGTCGGCGACCAGATAGCGCCCGGACTCGCAGGCGATGCGCGGGGCGCCGTCGCGCCAGTCGGGGAAGTGCTCGTCCAGCGCGTCGGTGAGGGCGTCGCGCAGCGGGCCGTATACGGGCCGGTCGCCCCGCACGGCGTAGGGGGCGGCGAATCCGCCGCCGATGTCCAGGAGCCGGAAGGTGACGCCGAGGTCCCGCTGGAGGGTGGCCGCGGCGGCGACGGTGTGCCGGAACTCGGCGATGAGCCCGGCCTCGTCCTTGGCGTTGCTCAGCGGGAAGAAGTGCAGTCCGGCGATCCGGGTGCCGGGCACCTCGCGCAGGTCGGCGGCGAGGCCGGGCAGGGTCTCGCTGTCGAAGCCGAACTGGGAGGGCACGCCGGTCATCCGGATGCTGGTGGCGGCGGCGCCCGTGGCGTGGTTGACGCGGAGCAGGCAGTCCGCGGTCACCCCGGTCTTGCGGGCCGTCTCGCCGACCCGGCGCAGATCGCCCAGGGACTCCGTGGAGAACAGGCGGACACCCCGGGTCAGCGCCTCGGTGAGTTCCTCGGCGGTCTTGCCGGGGCCGGTGTAGAGGATCCGGTCGCCCGGGAAGCCGGCGAGCAGCGCGGCGTCGAGTTCGCCGACCGAGCTGATCTCGGCGTGGCAGCCGCCGGTGCGCAGTTCGCGCAGCAGTTCGGGGTGCGGGTTGGCCTTGGCGGCGTAGAACACCTCGACCCCGGCGGGCAGGGCGGCGAACAGATCGGCGCGGGCCCGGGCCACCCGGTCCAGGTCGTAGACGTAGGACGGGGTGCCGAAGCGCTCCGCCAGTTCGGCGGGGCCGGTCACGGGGTGGTTCCTTCCAGGAGCAGGGCGAGCCGCTTGCGGTCGTGCTTGCCGTGCGCGGTGAGCGGCAGTTCGGCCACGACCCGGCTCACGCCGGGCACCTTGGCGCTCTCCAGCCGCAGCGACAGTTCCTTGAGGAGGGTGTGCGGGTCGATGTCGCCCGCCACGAACACCGCGAGGTCGCGGTCCCCGTCGGGGGGCAGGACGGCGGCGGCGCGGACGCCGGGGATGTCGGTGGCGGCGCTCTCGATCTCGGTGGTGCTCACGCGTACGCCCTTGTGTTTGAACATGTCGTCGCGGCGGCCCTCGTAGTAGAGGAAGCCGTCGTCGTCGACGTGGCCGAAGTCGCCGGTGTGGAGCCTGAGTCCGCCGTCCGGGGCGGGGCGGAAGGCGTGCGCGGTCTGCTGCGGGGCGCGCCAGTAGCCGGGCATGACGTGCGGGCCCTCGACCACGATCTCGCCGGTCTCCCAGGGCGGCAGCGCCTCGCCCCGGTCGTCGACGACGAAGGCGCGGGTGCCGGGCAGCGGACGGCCCACGGAGTCGGGTTTGGCGTCCTGGTGGGCGGGCGGCAGCACGGAGACCCGCTTGCACTCGGTCTGCCCGAACTGGATCACCACCTGCGCGCCCGGGAACGCGGTGCGCAGCCCGTCGGCGGTGGACTTGGGCAGGGCGGCCCCGGTGTTGGTGAACATCCGCACCCGCGAGCGCCGGTCCGGCTCGCGTTCGGCGAGCGCGCAGATCATGGTGGCCAGCGACGGCACGATCGGTACGACGGTGGCGCCGGTCTCGCGGATGCGGCGCAGCAGCACCAGATCGGACTCGCCGTCGGCGAGCACGAGTTCGCTGTGGCCGGCCGCGGTGAGCAGCACCTTGTACAGGCCGTAGTCCCAGGAGATCGGGAAGCGGCAGAACACCACGTCGTCGGGGCGGTAGCCGAGTTCGAGGTTGATGGCCTCGGTGGCGAAGACCATCCGGCCGTGCGGGCAGATCACCGCTTTCGGGGTGGCGGTCGAGCCGGAGGTGTAGACGAGGACGGCGATGTCGTCGGCGGTCACCCGTGTCTCGCGGGCGCGTACGCCGCGCTCGGCCAGGGCGGTGATCCGCTGCCACACCGCGCCGAGGCCGAGGACGGGGACGCCGTCCGCGAGGGCGGTGATCCGGTCGACGGCGGGGTCGGTGACGAGGACGAGGGAGGGCTCGGCGTTCTTCAGGACCGCCTTGAGGTGGTAGTCCTTCATGCCGGTGTTGACGGGGACCAGGACGGCGCCGCGGCGGGCGGCACCGTACATCAGGGCGACCAGCTCGCGGGTGCTGGGCAGCTGGACCAGGACCCGGTCGCCGTGGCCGATGCCCTGCCCGTCGAGCCAGGCGTCGGCGGCGTGGCTGTGGGCGGTCAGCTCCCGGTAGGTCCAGCGGCCGGCGGCGTCGGAGACCGCGGGGGCGTCGGGATGTCCGGCGGTGGCCTCGTCCAGCAGGTCGTGCACGCGGGCGTCGGTGCGGGCCCGCGCTGTCGGTTGACCGTTCACTGCGACTCCTGCCGCCTTTCGTGTGTGCTCCCGGCGGCCCCGGCGCTCTGCCGTACGGCCGTGGCCCGGGAGGCGAGTGTCCTGCGGTCGGTCTTGCGGTTGGCGTTGAGCGGAAGCGCGTCCAGGTGGTGGAAGGCGCGCGGGAGGACCGCGGCGGGCAGCAGTTCGCGCAGATGGCGGGCGAGCCGGGCGGCGGGCAGCGGGGTGCCGGTGTGGAAGACGGCGAGTTCGACGGTGCCGTCGACGGGCACCGCCACGGTGACGGCGTCCTCGACGCCGGGGCAGGTGCGCACGGCGGCGTCGATCTCGGCGAGTTCCACGCGGACGCCGTGCACCTGGACCTGCGCGTCCTGGCGGCCCAGGTAGTGCCAGCCGCCGCCCTCGGCCCGCCGCACCCGGTCCCCGGTGCGGTAGTAGCGCCGGCCGTCGTGGTGCAGGAAGCGTCCGGTGTCGTCGGCCGGGTCGAGGTAGCCGGGGGTCAGCTGGGGCCCGGCGACGCACAGCTCGCCCTCGTCACAGCCGGTGGGCCGGCCGGACGGGTCCAGGAGCAGGGTTTCGTGGCCCTCGTGGACGGTGCCGATGGGCACCATGCCGTTCGGCTGGCGGCCCGGCGTGAAGCGCTGCGCGGCGACGGTGATGGTCAGTTCGGTCGGGCCGTAGAGGTTGTCCAGGCTCGCGCCGGGCGCGGCGGCGGCCCAGTCCTCGGCGTCCTTGCAGCTGAGCGCCTCCCCCGCGAAGAAGCTCCGGCGCAGCGACGGCAGGGCCCCGGGCGCGAGGCCGCCGGTGCGGCGCACCAGGGTGATCGCGCTGGGCGTGGAGAACCACACGGTCAGCCCCTGCCGCGCCACGAACTCCGGCAGCCGCGCGTACGCCCGGGGCGGTACGGGGACGACGGCGGCGCCCGCGCCCCAGGCGCAGAACAGGTCGAACATCGCGCAGTCGAAGTTCAGGTCGAAGGTCTGCGAGAAGACGTCGTGCGGGCCGAAGTCGTAGCGCGCGTCGAGCAGGCCGAAGTAGTGGGCGGTGTTGGCGTGGGTGACCGGTACGCCCTTGGGCCGGCCGGTGGAGCCGGAGGTGAACAGCACATAGGCGAGGTCGGTGGGCCGGGCGGGCTGGGGGGTCTTCAGGGCGCTGTCCGGGTCGACGGGGAGCGCGGGCAGGGGCTGGCCGCCGGGCGCGAACAGCGTCGGCAGGGTGACCCCGGCGGTGTGCAGGGCGGTCAGGGCGGGGCGGGCGTCGTCGTCGGCGAGCAGGGCGCCGACGCCCGCGGCCTCGATCATCTGCCGGGTGCGGGCCGCGGGGAAGGCCGGCTGGAGCGGGACGACGGTGAGCCCGCTGTACAGGCCGGCCAGCAGGGCGGCGTAGGCGGTGGGTCCCTTGCCGGCCAGTACGCCCAGGGCGGGGGCCGGGTCGGGGAGGGCGGCCCGTACGGAGCCGGCCAGCAGCAGGGCGCGTTCGTGCAGCTCGCGGTAGGTGGTGGTGACGCCGTCGGCGTGCAGGGCGGGCCGGTCCGGGGCGAGGGCCAGGCCGCGTGCGAACCGGGCGGACAGCGTGCCGTCCGAGGTGGGATCCACGGTGGCGGTCCCGTCAGCTCGCGGCGGGGTGCAGCATGCCGTGCACGGTGTCCCACAGCACGCGGGGGGTGCGGAAGGTGTCCATGGTCAGCGCGCTGTCGCGGAAGCGGACCTCGTAGGTCTCCTCCAGGGTGCCGAGCAGCTGGACCGTGCCGAGCGAGTCCAGGCCGAGGTCCTTGAGTTCGGTGTCCGGGTCCAGTTCCTCGTGCGGCGGGAGGAACGGCAGGAAGGTGCGGAGTATCTGCTCGAACGGGGCGTCCCACATGAGGGCCTCCAGGGGGTGGGGGTCAGGCGGCGCGGGAACGGCGCCGGGGGGTCATCGCGAGCCGCGGCGCCGCGGCGACGATCTCGAAGGTGCGGGTCGCGCAGGGCACCCGGCCGAAGAGGCTGTCCGGTCCGGCGACGCACATCCGGCGTACTCCGGCGTCCTTGAGGGCCCGGGTGACGGCCGGCCAGTCCATGGGGTGGTCGAAGCTGTCGAGGAGCATGGTGCGCAGCTCTTCCCCGGTGTGCAGCAGCCTGCCGTCCTGGTCGGCGACGACGGGCAGGCCGGGGTCGGCGAAGGAGTAGCGGGAGATCACCTCGCGGGCGGCCTTGTCGCGCAGCGGGCGGAACACGGAGGCGTGCAGGGGGGGCCGCATGGTGTACAGCGGCAGGCTGCCGATGGCCCGCAGCCCGTCCCGCAGCCACTCCTCCCGGCGTTCGGACAGGGACACCATGTGGAAGCCGTCGTCGATGTGGCAGGAGAACTCGTGCCACTCCCCCGCCGCGTCCAGTTCGGCCAGCAGCGCGTCCAGCCCCTCGCGCGGGGCCCGTGCGAAGGACAGGGTGACGATGTCCCGGTGCTCGGCGGCGAAGTACTCCTCAAGGCAGCGGGCGATCTCCGCGGTCAGCCGGATCGCGTCCGGCAGGTCCAGCGCGCCGGTGTGGGCGAGGACCGCTTTCTCGCCGAAGCTCGGCCCGGCGACGATGCCGGGTGTCACGTCCAGGTGGTCGTGGGCCCAGTGGGCGCAGGCCAGGCAGTTCACCAGGAACGCGACCTGGGCGGCCTCCGAGTAGACGTCCTCGGACCGGCGGAAGGCGTCCACCAGGGAGTAGCCCAGGGTTTCGTCGGCGAGGGCCACCAGGTCGCGGGCGTAGGGGCTGGCCACCATGAACCGGCCCACCTCGGCGAACGGGACGGGGCCCATGCCGGGGAAGACGAGAGCGGTGTCGGGTGCCATGGCGGATTCCCCGCCCCCTTTCACGGTGGTCAGGCCATGGGTCGCGGGGCCTTGAGACCGGTTCGCGGCCCCTCGCAGACCTTTGGGATGAGGTCACAGGCCCTTGGGATGAGGTCACAGGCTCTTCAGGAATTCGGTCAGCACCGCGAAGAACCGTTCGGGTTCCTCCAGGTGCGGCAGGTGGCTGGACTCCTCGAAGATCTCCCAGCGGGCCCCGGGGATCTCGTCGTGGTAGGGCTGGACGACGGCCGGGGTGGCCTCGTCGTACCGGCCGCTGATCAGCAGGGTCGGGGTGCTGATCCGGTGCAGTTCGCCGACGATCGACCAGTCCTTGAGGGAGCCGATGACATGGAACTCGGTGGGCCCGTTCATCGCGTAGTAGACGGTCGGGTCGTTGTAGATCTCCATGAAGGAGGACAGGAAGTCGCGCGGCCAGGGCGTCAGCCGGCACACATGGCGGTCGTAGAAGACCCGCATGGCGGCGTGGTACTCGTCGCTGTCGTAGGTGCCGGCCGCCTCGTGCCGCAGCAGGGTCCGCTGGACATCGGGCGGGAGCGCGGCCCGCAGCCGGGCCATCTCCGTCAGCCAGATCGGGTACGAGGCCGGCGCGTTGGCGATGACCAGTCCGCGCAGGCCGGGCGGGCCGGTCATGGCGTGCCGGGCGCACAGGGGGCCGCCCCAGGACTGACCGAACAGCACATAGTCGTCGCCGATGCCCAGTTCCCGGATCAGATTGGCGAGTTCCGCCTCGAACAGCTCGACGGTCCAGAAGCCGGTGTCCTTGCCGGGGAGGTGGGTGGAGCCGCCGTTGCCGAGCTGGTCGTAGTGCACGACGGGCCAGCCGTCGTCGGCGAGGCGGGCCAGGGGCAGCAGATAGTCGTGGGTGCTGCCGGGGCCGCCGTGCACGACGACGAGCGCGGGGCGTCCGGCGCCGGTCCGGCCGGTCACCCGGTACCAGGTGCGGTGCTCCCCGAAGGGAACGGTGCCCTTCACATGGGGGGTGGGGGCCACACGGATCACCTCTGCTCACCTCTGCTCGGCCTCGGGCGCGGTGCGGCGACAGTGCCGTCCGGGACCGGCGAGCCGGAAGTGTGGGCGGTCCGTGTCTCTGCCGTGGTCCGCTGCCGACGCTAACGGCCGCCGCGCCACCGCCGGACCCCTAACTGCCCCTAAGGGCAGCCCGGTTACCCCTCCGTCCTTCGCTCACCGTCCCCGGCGGGGCTTGGCCGGGGAGCGTATGAAATCAGGCACGCCTATTTGCTCATGCAATCCATCTGGGCGGGCGTGGCACCCGGCGAGATGGCTGGATCCAGCGGCACCTCGGGGTATCCGCCGGCGGAACCGGCGCGGGCGCGACGATCCCCGGCTGTCGCCCTTGAGGCCGCCACCGGGTCGTCACCGGGGTCAGCGGTCCGGGGCTCACCGAGCGCGGGGAGCCCCGCTGGCGCGCGCGAGTAGATTCCGCGCCATTTTCCGTGATGGACAGGGCAGTTGGGGCACGCCCCCCTCACCCGGCATCTGATCGGCCGGCCACGGGAGGCCATCGACGCGAACCCCTGTCCGCCCGCCGCCCTCGGCCCGCCGCGTCCTGGGCCGCTGTGCGGCGCGACAGCTCCTTCGGCGAAACCCGGCGCCCCGCCGAGGCGGCGCCCGCCGCGCATCGTCACGGTGCCGGGCGATATCCTTTTGCGCGAGGAGACACCGCCGTCTACCGAGCACGACACCCCCGCAGCCAGCGCTGCGAGGCTCCCAGTACCAAGGACGGGAATCATGACAATCACTGTGGGAATCAATGGCTTCGGCCGCATCGGCCGTGGCTACTTCCGCGCCCTGCTCGCGTCCGGCGCCGACATCCGGGTGGCCGCCGTCAACGACCTGGCCGACGCGCAGACCCTGGCGAACCTGCTGAAGTACGACAGCGTGTACGGGGTGCTGCCGCAGCAGGTGGTGGCGGAAGGCTCGTCGATCAGGGTCGGGGACACCGTGATCGAGGTCCTCAGCGAGCGTGACCCGGGGCAGCTGCCCTGGCGCCGCCTCGGTGTCAACGTTGTCATCGAGTCGACGGGCGTGTTCAACGACGCCGCCAAGGCCCGGGGGCACATCGACGCCGGGGCCGAGAAGGTCGTCGTCTCCGCCGCGGCGAAGAACGCGGACCTCACCCTCGTCATGGGTGTCAACGACCACCTGTACGACGCCGAGCAGCACACGATCGTCTCCAACGCCTCATGTACGACGAACTGCCTGGCGCCCATGGCCAAGGTCCTCGATGACGGGCTCGGCATCGAGCACGGCACCATGACCACGATCCACGCCTATACGCAGGACCAGAACCTCCAGGACGGCCCGCACCCCGACCCCCGGCGCGCCCGCGCGGCCAACCTCAGCACCATCCCGACCACCACCAACGCCGCCAGTGCGATCGGCCTCGTGCTCCCCACCCTCCAGGGCAAGCTCGACGGGTACTCGGTGCGGGTTCCCGTCCCCGTCGGCTCGCTCACCGACCTGACCGTCCGGGTGAACCGCGAGACGACGGTGGACGAGGTCAACTCGCTGTTCCGCAAGGCGGCCGAGGGAGAGCTGTCGCGGATCCTGCGCTACACCGCGGACCCGGTCGTCTCGGCGGACATCGTCCGGGACCCGGCGTCGTGCATCTTCGACTCCCTGCTCACCCAGGTCATCGAGGGACGTCACGTGCACATCTTCGGCTGGTACGACAACGAGTGGGGCTTCTCCAACCGCCTCGTCGACACGACCCGGCTGGTCGGGGGCGCGGCGGCCTGACGCCGCGAAACGTGAAGGGGCCGGTAACGGGTCGCACCGGGAGCCGCCCCGCCCCATGGCGTCGCCGGGCCCCCACGGGGCGCCGCGGGCCCGGGGGGGGGGCGGGGGGGGGCGGGACACCCGGGGGAGGGCCGGGCCCCCCCG